>JADINF010000104.1 GCA_017694145.1 Candidatus Stercoripulliclostridium pullicola | reverse complement strand
AAGGCTGGAAACGGGTTACGTTATCGGCGGCACGCGCGCAGACAACGTGATAAGACAGCGCCCCGCACCCGGCGACGTCGTGCTCCTCGTGGGCGGCGATACGGGAAGGGACGGTTGCGGCGGAGCCACCGGCTCCAGCAAGGCGCACAACGTACATTCCGTGGACGCCTGCGGCGCCGAGGTTCAGAAGGGCAATCCCCCGGAGGAACGCAAGCTTCAGAGACTTTTCCGCAATCCCGAAGCGGCGCGCATGATCAAGCTCTGTAACGATTTCGGCGCGGGCGGCGTATGCGTGGCGATAGGCGAGCTTTCTGACGGGCTGGACATAAGCCTCGACAAGGTGAGCAAGAAATGCGAAGGGCTTACCGCGACGGAGCTTGCGATAAGCGAGTCGCAGGAGCGCATGGCGGTAGTCGTGGATAAGGAAAACGCCGCGCGCTTTACGGAGCTTGCGGCGGAGGAAAACCTTAAAGCCACCGCAGTTGCGGTAGTGACCGATACGGCGCGGCTCAGAATGTTCTATAAAGAGGAAACGATAGTGGATATCGAGCGCGCGTTCCTCGACACCAACGGCGTGAAGCAGGAGCAGAACGTGACCGTGGAAGGGGGCGTCGGTTCCTATTTCGACGAGCTCGACGCGGAAACCGAAAAACTCGTGCGCGAAGGGAATACCGCGGGAGCGTTGAAGAAGGCGCTTTCCTCGCTTGCGTGCTGTTCGCGTAAAGGCGCGGGAGAAACCTTCGACTCCACTATAGGCGCGGGCAGCGTTTATATGCCTTTCGGCGGCAAAACGCAGCTTACTCCCGCTCTCATCATGGGAGCGAAGCCGCACGTTACGGGCTTCACGCACACGGTGACGTGCTCCTCATACGGGCTTTATCCCGACCTTATGATATCTTCGCCGTACACGGGCGCTATCTACGCTATAGTCGCCGCGGCTTCGAAGCTCGTCGCTTCCGGCGTAAAATACGACACGATCAGGCTCACGCTCCAGGAGTTTTTCAAGAGGCTCAATAAGGACGAAAAGAGGTGGGGAGAGCCCTTCGAAGCGCTTCTCGGCGCTTTCGACGCCCAATACAATATGAAGCTCGCCGCGATAGGCGGCAAAGACAGTATGTCGGGCACCTTCGAGAATATCGACGTGCCGCCCACTCTCATAGCCTTCGCGATGGGTATAGGAAGGGACGACAAGCTCGTGACCAACGTATTCCCCGCCGAAGGTTATATTTACAGATTCGGGGTAAAGCGCGACGAGTACGGACGTCCCGACTACGAAGCCCTTAAAAAGAGCTACGAACTTATCGAAAAACTTATAAGCGACGGCGAGGTTGCGGCTTCCGCGGTGGTGGAAGAGGGCGGTTTCGCGGTGGCGCTAGCCCGTTCGCTTATGGGGGACATGCACGGCGCGGTACTCGAACGTCCCCTTACCCGCGACGATTTTACTCCCGCGATAGGCGACGTCATACTCGTTACCCGCGACCGCATAGATTCGCCTTTGGCGGAACTCAAAGGCAGGCTTTCCGCAGAAGCGGTGGTGAGAGAGGGTTCGCGACTTATTTCCGTTAAAGAGCTCGTATCGGCTTACGTTTCCACGTTAGAGGAAGTTTTCCCGACTACGGCTCGCGCCGCGGGAGAGGCGGAGAACGCTTCCTTCCTCTCCGGTAAGACTTTCGCGTCTTCCGGGTTCGGTAAGCCGCGCGTTTTCATACCCGTTTTCCCGGGCACGAACTGCGAATACGACACCGCGGGCGCATTCGAGAGAGCGGGCGGTATTCCCGAAATATTCGTCGTGAAAAACAGAAGCGCTCAAGACATCGAACAGTCCATTTCCGCTATGCGTAAGCTGCTCGACTCGTCCGAGATAATAGCCTTCCCCGGCGGTTTCAGCGGCGGCGACGAGCCCGACGGCAGCGGTAAATTCATAGCCACCGCTTTCCGCAATCCCGCGCTCAAAGAGGGCGTCGAGGAGCTCCTCTACAAGCGCGGCGGTCTCGCCCTCGGCATCTGCAACGGCTTCCAGGCGCTCATCAAGCTCGGACTTCTGCCGTTCGGCAGGATAGAGCCGCAGACTCCTTCGTCCGCAACGCTTACCTTCAACAATATAGCGCGCCACGTTTCCACTATAGTGGAAGTGCGCGTCGCTACCGACGCTTCTCCCTGGCTCACCGGAGTGAAACCCGGCGAAGTTTACAAGGTCCCCGTAAGCCACGGCGAAGGCAAATTCGTAGCCGACGCCGCGACGATCGCAACGCTCGTAAAGAACGGTCAGATAGCCACCCAGTACGCCGATCCTTTCGGTAACGCCGCGATGCTTTCTCCCTTCAATCCGAACGGTTCCGTTAACGCGATCGAAGGCATAATTTCCCCGGACGGCAGGATATTCGGCAAAATGGGTCACGCCGAACGCTGGCGCGAAGGTCTTTACCTCAACGTGAAAGGCGACTACGACATGAAGATATTCGCTTCCGGCGTCAAATACTTCCTGTAAGGCTTAAGGCGTTGATCGCGGGCTCCGCTTTGCGCGGAGCCTTTTCTCTACTATATGCGCCAATCGCTTTACAAGGTTTACGCGCGTGTGATATAATAGCGAAAATCAAAACTTAATATTCGCAAGAGGTATGTATGAGAGGACTGTTGACGCTTAGAACGTTATCGACGCCGGAAATAATGGACATCATAGAGCTTGCTATTCGTTTCAAAAAAGGTTGGACAATCAACTTCCCCGGGAAGAAAATGGTCAACCTTTTTTATGAGAATTCCACCCGCACGCAGTACAGCTTCCAGATGGCGATGATCAATCTCGGCATCACGCCGCTTTCCTTCAATCTCGCCTCGTCGAGCGTATCCAAAGGCGAAACGCTCTACGATACCGTTCGTACTTTCGAGAGCCTCGGAGTGGACGGAGTGGTCATAAGACATACGAAAGACGTTTATTATAGGGACTTGGAAACGATCAAGGTCCCTATTTTTAACGGCGGCGACGGCACGAGCGATCACCCCACTCAAACGCTTCTCGACCTTATGACGATTTACGAGGAGTACGGCGCGTTCGAAGGCTTGAAAATAGCTTTGGTGGGCGACATATCGCATTCGCGCGTGGCGCACGGCAATTCCGAAGTGATGAAGCGGCTCGGCATGAAGGTTTACGTTTCGGGACCGCCGCAGTTTTCGGACAAGACGGGGGAGTATATCGAGCTCGACAAAGCGGTGAAAGAAATGGATATCATCAATCTTCTGCGCGTGCAGTTCGAGCGTCACGAGCAGGAGATGAACATTACCAAAGAGGAATACCACGCAAAATACGGTCTTACCGCGGAGCGCGTCGCGAAGATGAAACCGAACGCGATAATAATGCACCCCGCGCCGATCAATCGCGGTATAGAGATAGCCTCCGAAGTCGCCGAATGCGACAAGAGCAGGATATATAAGCAGATGACCAACGGCGTTTACGTGCGTATGGCGGTGCTTACGCTCGCGCTGGAGGGTAAACTCTGATGAAGAAGATACTTTTCAACGCCCGTATCCTTTCTGACGACGGCGAACTTAAACGCGCCGATATTTCCGTAGAGAACGGTATCATTACCTCGTTATGCGCGGCGGAAGACGCGAATGCGGAAGCCTACGACTTACGCGGAGCGTTCGTTATGCCCGGAGCGGTCGACGTGCACGCGCATTTGAGAGAACCGGGGTTTGAGTACAAAGAAACCGTGCTTTCGGGTACCTTAAGCGCCGCAAAGGGCGGTATAACCGCTTTGATGGCAATGCCCAATCTCGACCCTGTGCCCGATTCCGGGGAGCATCTCAAAGCGGAGACCGATATAATCGGAAGGGACGCGGTAGTCGCGGTCTATCCCTTCGGCGCGGTGACCGTGGGGGAGAAGGGAAAAGAGCTCGCCGACATGGAGGGGCTCGCTCCTTACGTTAAGGCTTTCAGCGACGACGGCAGGGGAGTGAACGACTTGAACCTGTTGAAAAAGGCGATGCTTATCGCAAAAAAATACGACAAGATAATAGCCTCGCACGCAGAGAAAGAGGGCTACGGGGTGTCGCCCGAAGCGGAGATCTACGCCGTCGAAGCGGAGCTCGAACTCGTCAAAGAAACGGGGTGCAAATATCACTTCTGCCACCTCTCGACGGCGAAAAGCTGGGCTATGGTGAGAGAAGCGAAACGCGCGGGACTCGACGTCACCGCGGAAGCCACGCCGCATCATCTTTTCTTAAACGAAAGATTCGCGCCGCGCGAAGGCAATTTCAAGATGAACCCGCCGCTACGCTCTTACGAGGACATGCGCGCGACGGTGACCGCCGTCCTCGACGGCACCGCCGATATGATAGCTACCGATCACGCTCCGCACTCGAAGGAGGAAAAAAGCGATTACGACAGCGCGCCTAACGGTATCATCGGTTTCGAAACGATGCTCCCTTCGGTGTATACCGGGCTCGTCAGGACGGGCAGGATAAGTTTCAAGCGTTTCGTCGAGCTTGTTTCGTACAATCCCGCGAAGCGTTTTTCACTTCCCGTGAACCGCATTGCCCGGGGCGAGCGCGCAGATTTAGTCGCGCTCGACATAGACAATCCGCGCATATATACGGCGGAAGAAATTCTTTCCAAGAGCGCCAATTCGCCTTTCATAGGCGCGGAATTCTACGGCTTCCCGATACTTACTCTCAAAGACGGCGAAACCGTTTACAAAGATATCAATTTACGGAGGATATAGATGAGCAAACGAATGCTTGTGCTGGAAAACGGCAAATTTTATATCGGAGAAGGCTTCGGCAGTTCCGATACCCGTATTGCGGAGATAGTGTTCGACACCGCCATGGTGGGTTATCAGGAGATATTGTCGGACGCCGTCAATTATTCCCGCATAGTCGTTATGAGCTATCCGCTTATCGGTAACTACGGCATGACCGACGACGATTACGAGAGCAAAGGTATTTATACCGCCGGTATGGTGGTGCGCGAATATAACGACGTGCCGTCGAACTTCAGGTTCACCAAGACTCTTTCGGAAGTCATGCGCGACGCGGGAGTCGCGGGATTGAGCGGCGTTGACACCCGCGAGATAGTGAAGATCATACGCGACGAAGGCTCGATGCGCGCGATGATAACGGACGCCGTAAGGGACGTCGGGGAATGCGTTAAGGAGCTCAAGGCTTACGCGCTCCCTTCCGGACAAGTAGCGGCGGTTTCGACGAAAAATATTTGGTTTTCGCGCACAAGGAATCCTCAATTCAATATTGCGGTAGCCGATTGCGGCGGAAAGCTCAGTCTTATCAAGAAGCTTAACGCCAACGGCTGCAACGTCATAGTAGTGCCGTACAACACCCCTTACGAGGAGATAATGAAGTATAAGCCGGACGGACTCGTGATATCGGAAGGACCGGGAGACCCCGCGGACGCCGGGGAAGTCATCGAGCTCGTGAAAAAGGCTCGCGGCAAATTGCCGATAATGGGCGCGGGACTGGGAATGCAGATAATAGCCATAGCTTACGGCGGCAAAACGGTCAAGATGCTTAACGGACATCGCGGCGCGAATTACCCCGTAAGGGAAACGGGCGGCGAGAAAGTGGAGATAACCTCGCAGAATCACGGCTACGCCGTAGACGCCGACTCGCTTAAAAATACGTCGCTCAAAGTCACTCACGTCAACGTAATAGACGGCGACGCGGAGGGCGCGGAGGACGCCAAGGCGAAAGTGGTATGCGCCGAGTACGGACCGTCGGAAGTGGTAGGCAGCGACGATAACGGTTATCTTTTCGATCGTTTCATAGGATATTTGAGAGCCGGAGGTAAGAAAAATGCCAAAGAGAACAGATATTAAGAAGATAATGATGATAGGCTCCGGTCCTATAGTTATAGGACAGGCGGCGGAATTCGACTACGCGGGCACGCAGGCGTGCATCGCGCTCAAAGAGGAAGGCTACGAGGTCATACTCGTCAACTCCAATCCCGCCACGATAATGACCGACACCACGATGGCGGACAAAGTGTATATGGAGCCTTTGGATCTCGAACACGTGGCGAAGATAATAAGGCACGAGCGCCCCGACGGATTGCTTTGCTCGCTCGGCGGACAGACGGGGTTGAATCTCGGTATGCAACTTCAGACCAAGGGTATTCTCGACGAATGTCAGGTAGAGCTTCTGGGTACCGGATATTCCGCGATATCGCAAGCCGAGGACAGACAGCTTTTCAAAGACCTTTGCGAGAGGATTGGCGAGCCCGTCATAGAGTCCGACACCGCGCACACCGTGGAGGACTGCCTCAAAATAGCCAACCGCATAGGCTATCCGATAATCGTCAGACCGGCGTTTACGTTGGGCGGCACGGGCGGCGGCTTTGCCGACGACGACGAGGAGCTCAGGGAGCTTGCGAAAAACGCTTTGAAACTTTCTCCCGTCACGCAGGTACTCATCGAAAAATCGATAAAAGGATATAAAGAAATTGAATTCGAGGTCATGCGCGACAAGGCGGACACCGCGATAGCGATATGCTGTATGGAGAACGTGGATCCCGTCGGTATCCACACCGGCGACAGCATAGTGGTTGCGCCCGGGCAGACCCTTACGAATAAAGAATATTCGATGCTCCGCGCGGCGGCTATCCGTATCATACGCGCGTTGAAGATAGAGGGCGGCTGTAACGTGCAATTCGCGCTCGATCCTTTCAGCTTCAAATATTACGTCATAGAAGTCAACCCCAGAGTTTCGCGTTCGTCCGCGCTCGCGAGCAAGGCGAGCGGCTTCCCGATAGCGCGCGTTTCCGCAAAGATCGCCTGCGGACTCCGTCTGGACGAGATAAAGCTCGCCAACACTTCCGCGGCGTTCGAGCCTTCGCTCGACTACGTGGTATGCAAAGTGCCGCGTTTCCCCTTCGACAAATTCACCAAAGCGAGCAGGGTACTCAATACGCAGATGAAGGCGACGGGCGAAGTGATGAGTATAGGAAGAACTTACGAGGAGGCGCTCCTCAAGGCTATGCGCTCACTCGAAACGGGACTCAACCACGTCGAGATGAAGAAGCTCAAGGCTTTGAGCGATCACGATCTCGTGGACCTCATCATCGAATGTACGGACGAGAGGACTTTCGCGCTCGCGGAAGCCATACGCCGCGACATACCCGTCGATTACCTCTACGAGCTCACGCGCATAGACAAATTCTTCCTCGACAAGCTGGAAAACATCGTCAAAGCGGAGCGCGAGCTCGAAGCGCATAAGTGGGACAAAGAGGTGCTTTACAAAGTCAAGAGAATGGGCTTTGCGGACTCTTACATAGCGGAGAAATGGGAAACTTCCGAGAAGGAAGTCGCCGCTTTCCGTAAGAGCGCGGGCATAATTCCCGTATACAAAAGTATCGACACCTGCGCGGGAGAATACAAAGGCTATACGCCCTATCTCTATTCCACTTACGAGAGCGAGAACGAATCCCGCGTGGAGGATCGCAAAAAAGTGATAGTGCTCGGTTCGGGTCCCATACGCATAGGTCAGGGTATCGAATTCGACTATTCCACGGTGCACGCCGTATGGGCGATAAAGGAAGCGGGATACGAAGCCATCATCATCAACAACAACCCCGAGACGGTTTCGACGGACTATACCTTGTCGGACAAGCTGTATTTCGAGCCGCTCACCTTCGAAGACGTGATGAACGTGATAGAGCTCGAAAATCCCGAGGGCGTGATAGTGGCGCTGGGCGGTCAGACCGCGATAAACCTTGCCGAGGATCTCGACAACGCGGGCGTGAAGATACTGGGCAGCAGTTCTAAGAGCATCGCGCTTGCCGAAGACAGGGATCTTTTTGCCGAGGCGCTCAACAAGCTCGGTATACCCATGCCGCGCGGCGAGGCGGTATTCTCCGTCAAGGCGGGCGTGAAAGCCGCAGAGGAGATAGGGTATCCCGTGCTCGTGCGTCCTTCGTTCGTTCTGGGCGGCAGGATGATGCACATCGTCTACGACCGCGCTCAGCTCGAACCGATACTTTCGGAAGCGGTGCAACTCAATAAAAAGCACCCCGTGCTCATCGATAAGTACATACTAGGACAGGAATGCGAGGTGGACGCCGTGAGCGACGGGCGCGAGGTATTCATTCCGGGCATAATGGAGCATATCGAACGCGCGGGCGTACACAGCGGCGACTCGATGAGCGTGTATCCCACGTATTCTCTTTCGGAGAAGGTGCGCGAAACGATAGTGGACTACACCGTGAGGATAGGGCTCGAACTCAAGATAATAGGACCTTTCAATATCCAGTTCGTAGTCGATCCTTCGGAAAAAGTTTATATCATCGAGGTCAACCCGCGTTCTTCGAGGACGGTTCCTTTCCTCGCCAAGACCACGGGCGCGCCGATAGCGGACATCGCTACTAAGGTGATGCTCGGCTCCACCCTCGAAGAGCTCGGCTATACCGGAGTTTATCCGCGTAAAAAGCGTTGGTACGTCAAGTCTCCGACCTTCTCTTACTCGAAGCTTACCGGTCTCGACGCGGTGCTTTCGCCCGAAATGAAATCCACCGGAGAAGCGATAGGCTACGACGACACGCTGACGCGCGCCGTATACAAATCCCTTAAAGCGAGCGGATTGCGCGTCGATAATTACGGCACCGTGTTCGCCACGATAGGGGACTCCGACAAGGCGGCGGCGCTTCCGCTCATCAAGCGCTTCTACGACCTCGGATTCAATATAGAAGCCACCGAAGGCACGGCGAAATTCTTAAAAGCTCACGGTATACGCACCCGCGTTCGCCGCAAACTTTCGCAGGGAAGCGAGGAGATACTCGAAAGCCTGAGGAAAGGTTACGTCACTTACGTGGTCAACACAATAACCGAGGGTACCGCGCGTCAGGCGGACGGCGCCGTCATCAGAAGGACCGCCGTCGACAACAACGTGCCGGTATTCACTTCGCTCGACACGGTGAGGGTGCTTCTCGACGTGCTCGAGGAGACCACCATGGGCGTGTCCACGATAAGCTGAACGCGGTATGAAAAAGGAAACGCTTAAAATAATCGGAAACGAAAGGCTTACGCACGACGCCTTCGCGATGACTTTCGAAGGTTGCTCTTACGTCAAGCCGGGAAGCTTCGTCGAACTCAGACCGGACGGCTTCTTTCTCGCCCGTCCTTTCGGCGCGGGCGACTACGCGGACAGTAAACTGACGATATTCTACCGCGTGGTGGGAGAGGGAACGGAAGCGATGACGAAACTTAAAGCGGGCGACGAAATAAGCGCGCTTACGGGACTCGGCAACGGCTTCCGCACCGAACGCGCGAAGCGCCCGTTGCTCGTGGGCGGCGGGCTCGGAGTTGCGCCCCTCTATTATCTCGCGAAAGACTTTGCCGCGCGTGGTATCCGTCCCACGGTGATAGCCGGTTTCAGAAGCGCGCGCGACGTGATACTGCGTAAAGAATTCGAGAAGGTAGCCGATTTTATAGTCACTACCGACGACGGTACCGAGGGATATCGCGGAAACGCCGTAAGTTATCTCAAAAACAATTCCGCAGACTACGACTATTACTACGCCTGCGGTCCCACGGTGATGCTCAAGTACCTTACGGAATTTGCTTTGAACGGCGAAGTTTCGCTAGAAGCGCGTATGGGTTGCGGCTTCGGCGCCTGTATGGGGTGCAGTATAATGACGCGCTCCGGCTCGAAGCGCGTATGTAAGGAAGGACCTGTATTCGACGCCGCGGAGGTGATATTATGAGTACCGTTTGCGGAAATAAGGATACCCGTATAGAGCTTATCGGATATACGCTTAAAAATCCCGTCATTCCCGCGAGCGGGACTTTCGGCTTCGGCTACGAGTTCGCGGACTGGTACGACATCGATATTTTAGGCTCGATATCCTTGAAGGGAACGACTCTCGAAGCGCGCTACGGAAATCCCCAGCCGCGTATCGCAGACTGCCCCGCGGGGCTCATCAACGCGATAGGGCTCGAGAACCCCGGCGTAGAGAATGTGGTCTCGCGCGAGCTCGTCAAGCTCGACAAGGTATATAAAGGTAAGGTGATCGCCAACGTGGGCGGACACAGCTTCGAGGAGTACACGCGTACCGCCTCGGGCTTCAACGGCGCGGACAAGGTATTCGCCCTGGAGCTCAACATAAGCTGTCCCAACGTAAAAGGCGGCGGGCTTGCGTTCGGCACAGACCCGCAGGTGGTAGAGGAGCTCGTAGCTGCGGTGAAAGAGGCTTCCGTCAAGCCCGTTATCGTCAAATTGAGCCCCAACGTGACCGACATTACCGCGCTTGCAAAGGCGGCGGAAAGAGGGGGCGCGGACGGGATAAGCCTCATAAACACTTTACTCGGAATGCGTATCGACCTACGCACCGCGCATCCGATAATTTCGGTAAAACGCGGCGGCTACAGCGGCAGGGGAGTTTTCCCCGTGGCGGTCAATATGGTGTACGCCGTCAAAGAAGCGGTAGGGCTTCCCGTAATAGGTATGGGCGGCGTTTCTTCCGCGCGCGACGTTATCGAAATGATGTATGCGGGAGCTTCCGCGGTCATGGTGGGCACCGCAAATCTTATCGATCCTTACGCCTGTAAGAATATTATCGAGGAGCTTCCCTTGCTTATGGAAGAACTCGGCATCGACAAATTAACGGATATTATCGGGAGGGCGCACAATGCTTGAAAACATTAAAAGAGAGGTAATAATAGCCTGCGATTTTTCTTCGAAAGAGGACGTAAACGCTTTTCTCGCGAAGACGGGAGACGCGAAACCCTATCTCAAGATAGGAATGGAGCTTTTCTATAAAGAGGGACCGGAAATGGTCCGCGAGCTCAAAGAGCGCGGATATAAAATTTTCCTCGACCTTAAACTGCACGACATACCCAACACCGTGTATAAAGCGATGATAAATCTCGGCGAGCTCGGCGTCGATATCACCAACGTGCACGCGGCTGGCGGTATCAAAATGATGGAATACGCGCTGAAAGGACTTACGGAAGGCGCGGAAAAGGCGGGGCGCGAGCGCGCTAAACTTATCGCGATAACACAGCTCACTTCGACGGACGAGAGGACGCTCAAGGAGGAATTGCTTATTCCCGTTCCCTTGAAAGATACCGTAAAGGCTTATGCCGAGAACGCCGCCAAAGCGGGACTCGACGGCGTGGTGTGCTCGGCGCACGAAGCGGGCATAATCAAAGAGCTCGGACTTATTTCGGTGACTCCGGGGATAAGGCTCCGGGGCGATTCCGCAGACGATCAGAAGCGCGTCGCTACTCCCGCGCTCGCCAAAGAGTGGGGAAGCACTTATATAGTGGTGGGAAGAAGTATTACGGGAGCCGCGGATCCGCTCGCCGCGTATGAGGAATGCGTAAGGCAGTTTGCGGACTGAACCGCGGCGGTCATAAGTAAATCCGTAAATTCGTAAACGAACAGGAGAAAATATCATGGACAGAAAAATTTTGGCTGAAAACGTGGCAAAAGCGTTGTTATCGATAAAAGCGGTATTTTTGCGCCCTTCGGAGCCGTTCACCTGGGCAAGCGGAATCAAGTCGCCCGTGTACTGCGACAACAGGCTTACTCTCGCCTACCCCGAGGTACGCGCGGTCGTGGAGAACGGTATCGCGGACGTGATACGCGCGGAATATCCCGAAGCGGAAGTGCTGATGGGAACTTCCACCGCGGGCATACCGCACGCGGCGATAGTGTCCGAGAAGCTCGCTCTTCCCATGGGATACGTTCGCTCCGGCAACAAGGAGCACGGCAGAGGCAACCGCATAGAAGGCGCAGACCCTGCGGGTAAGAAGGTGGTCGTCGTCGAAGATCTCATCTCGACGGGCGGTTCGGCGATAGAAGTAGTCGAAGCGCTCCGCGAAGCGGGCGGCGAAGTCATCGGTATCGTGTCGATATTCACTTACGAGATGCGCAAAGGCTACGAGCGTCTCGCCGCGGCGGGCGTGAGGAACGAGTCGCTCAGCAATTTCAGCGTTCTGAGCAAGGTGGCTCTCGACGAAAAATATATCACCGAAAAGGAATACCGTATGGTGACGGCGTTCCGCGAAGATCCTAACGGAAGCGGCTGGCTCGACGTAAAATAATGAGGACCGTTGAAGATTACGCGCGCGAGTTGCGCGAAGTGCTCGTAAATTCCGATAACGTCGTCTTTTTCGGCGGCGCGGGCGTTTCCACGGAGTCGGGGCTCAAGGACTTCCGCAGTCCCGACGGGCTGTACGCCGAAAAGTACGCATATCCTCCCGAATATATGTTGAGCCATACCTGTTACGAGAGGCATACGAAGGAGTTTTTCGACTTTTACCGCGACAAGCTCCTCGTCGAAGGCATACGCCCCAACGCCGCGCACATAAGGCTCGCGGAATGGGAAAAGCTCGGTAAGGTCAAAGCCGTCATAACTCAGAACATAGACGGTCTGCATCAGGCGGCGGGCTCGGAAAACGTATTCGAACTGCACGGCTCCGTGCTCCGTAATTACTGCGACAGGTGCGGTAAGTTTTACGGCGTGGAGAAGGTGAGAGATTCCGAGGGTATCCCGCGTTGCGACTGCGGCGGCGTGGTGAAACCCGACGTCGTTCTCTACGAGGAAGGACTCGATCAGGGGGTAATGACGGGCGCGATACGCGCCATCATGCGCGCAGATACGCTCATCGTTGCGGGAACTTCGCTCGCGGTATATCCCGCGGCGGGACTTATAGATTATTTCGGCGGAAGAAACCTCGTCATCGTCAACCGCGATCCCACGCCCGCCGACAGGCGCGCGACCCTCGTTATCAACGCGAAAATAGGCGAAGTTTTCGCGCGCGTCGATTTAGAATGACGGACGTAAAGAATTTTCGTTTCACTTTAGCAATTTAGTTGACTAAACCGCTAAAGCGTGATAATATACTTTTACCGCCTCCGAGCGGTAAACGCAATGTATGACGACATATAATTGAATTCCACGGAGAGTTTATGGAGATAGAATTGAATTCGATGCGCAAAGAGGACGAAGTTTCCTTGGTACTCGGCAATCTTTTCGAAAGCTACGGCTATAAGAAATACCTTATGAGCCGTTTCGAGGAGTATTCGCTTTATATGGAGAACAAGGACTTCCTCATAAGCGACAAGATAATCACTTTCACCGACGCAGGCGGTAAGCTCATGGCGCTCAAGCCCGACGTCACGCTGTCCATCGTCAAGAACGCCAAAGCCGAAAAGGGCGTAAGAAAACTTTATTATATAGAGAACGTCTATCGTCCGGCGCGCAATTTACCCGAATTCCGCGAGTCCGAACAGATAGGGCTCGAGGCGATAGGCGATATCGACGGCTACACCGTTTACGAGGTGACGAGGCTTGCGCTCAACGCTCTCGCCGCCGTGGATAAAGATTTCATACTCGACATTTCGCACGTGGGCTTCGTATCCGCGCTGATAGAAGGGTTGGGACTCGACTACGAAGCGAACGAAGAAATTTACGGCTACGTGACCGGCAAGAACCTGCACGGGTTGAAAGCGGCTTCCGCAAGGCTCGGTATCTCCGAGGAAGCTTTTTCCGCGCTCGAAACGCTTACCTCTGTGAGCGGCACTCTTTCGAACGGAATAGAGAAGGCGCGCAAAGCGGTGATGAACGAGGGCATGCGTATAGCCTTGGACGAGCTCGCGACGTTGGATAAAGCGTTGCGTTCCACCGAGTATTACGACAACGTGCGGCTGGACTTTTCCTTCGTCAACGACATCGGTTATTACAACGGGATTATATTCACGGGCTTCACGCCCGCGGTACCGCGCCCCGTGCTTTCGGGCGGCAGGTACGACAAACTCATGAAAAAATTCGCTAAAGACGCGGGCGCGATAGGTTTCGCGGTCTACGTGGACGAAATAGTTTCCTATTATTCGCGTAAAGCGGAATTCGATCAGGACGTATTCGTGGAATACGCGGCGGGCGCGGATATCGCGGCGGTAGCCGCCGTAGCGGACAAGTTGCGCGCGGAGGGGAAGTCGGTTTCCGTGGGAAGCGCGCCCCTTGCGGACGGCAAATACCGTAAGATAATGCGTTTCGACGGGGAGAAACTCACGGAGGTGAAAGACAATGCTTAACGTAGCTTTACCCAAAGGACGACTTGCCGACAAAACGCTCAAGCTTCTTGCCGAAGTGGGTTACAATATCGACGAGATAACGAAAGAGAACCGCAAACTCGTATTCGAAGATTCCGCGGGCGGGATATGTTATTTCCTCGTCAAGCCGAGCGACGTCACGGTCTACGTCGAGAACGGAGTCGCGGACATCGGCGTGGTGGGTAAGGATATCCTTCTCGAATACGCTCCCGACGTCTACGAGCTCCTCGATCTCAAGATGGGCAAATGCAGAGTTGCCGTCGCCGCGAAAAACGGTTACCGCGAGGACGTCGAAAGACCGCTTCGCGTTGCGACCAAGTTCCCCGGGATAGCGAGGAAGTATTACGCTTCGGTCAACAGGGACATAGAGATCATCAAACTGAACGGCTCGATAGAGCTTGCGCCGATACTCGGAATGAGCGACGTCATCGTGGATATAGTGGAAACGGGCACGACGCTCAAGGAAAACGATATGAGCGTATTCACCGAGATAACGGACATAAGCGCAAGGCTCATCGCGTGCAAGGCGAGTTATCAGTTCAAGCGCGAGGAGATAGAAACTCTCGTAGCGAAATTGAGAGAGGTAGTAAAATGATAAAAATTTACCGCACGGGCGAGCTTCCGCTCGAGGAGATACTTTTCAGGGGCGAGGACGACGTCAAAGAGATAGAGGCGCGCGTTTCAGACATTATTGAGAACGTGCGCAAAGAGGGCGACAAAGCGTTGTACCGCTATGCGGAAGCCTTCGACGGGGCGAAGCTCGATTCGCTGAAAGTGACTTCTTCTGAGATCGACGCGGCATACGCGCGCGTGGATAAGGAATTTGTCGCCATAATGGAAAAGGCGGCGGCGAACATACGCGAATTTCATTCGGCGCAGGTCAGGAATGATTACCGTATAGAGCGCGACGGAGCGACGCTCGGTCAGCGTTTCATACCCGTTGCCTGCGCGGGGCTGTACGTTCCGGGAGGCACGGCGAGTTATCCTTCGACCGTACTAATGAACGCAATACCCGCCAAAATCGCGGGCGTGAAGCGCATAATAATGTGCACGCCGCCCGACAGAAACGGAAAGATAGCGGACGCGATACTTGCCGCCGCAAAAGTTGCGGGCGTGGACGAGGTTTACAAGTCCGGCGGCGCGCAGGCGGTGGCGGCGATGGCTTACGGGACGGAGACCGTCCCGCGCGCCGACAAGATAGTGGGACCGGGGAACGTCTACGTCGCTACAGCTAAAAAGCTGGTGCAGGGCGTAGTCGGGATAGATATGATAGCGGGCCCCAGCGAAATACTCGTCATAGCGGACGAGAGCGCTCGCGCGGACTACGTTGCGGCGGATATGCTGTCGCAGGCGGAGCACGACAAGAGGGCTACCGCCATACTCATAACGCCGAGCGAGCGGCTCGCGGAGGAAGTGGCTACGGAGATTGAAAAGGCGCTTAAAAAGCTTGCCCGCGAGGAAATAGCCCGCGTTTCGATAGAGAATAACGGTAAGATAATAGTAGCGGGAGATCTTTCGGAAGCGGTACGCATTTCCAACGAACTCGCTCCCGAACATCTCGAATTGAGCGTGGAAGATCCCGAAAAACTGCTTCCGGAGGTAACGAGCGCGGGCTCCGTATTCCTCGGACACTATACTCCCGAAGCGGTGGGCGATTATTTAGCGGGGAGCAATCACACCCTTCCCACGAGCGGCACGGCGCGCTTCTCGTCGCCTCTTTCGGTGGACGATTTTATCAAAAAGTCGCAGTACATAAGCTATTCGCGCGAAGCACTCGACGGGATAGCTTCGGAAGTAATGAGATTCGCAAAGGAGGAGGGGCTTACGGCGCACGCGGCGAGCGTAGCCGTCCGTTACGGAAAATGAGCAAGTTCCTTATAGACAGATATTCTTCTCTCGATCCCTATGTTCCGGGGGAACAGCCGCAGGACAGGAGATATATCAAACTCAATACCAACGAGAGCCCGTATCCCCCGTCGCCCAAGGCGGTGGCAGCGATAGACGAGGACGCAGTGCGCGGATTAAGGCTGTACAGCGATCCCGAATGTCGCGTCGTGAGCGAAGCGATAGCGGAGTATTACGGCGTCAAGCGGAGCGAAGTCATCGTCGGCAACGGCTCCGACGAGATACTCGCGTTTATATATGCGGCGTTCTGCGACGGGAAGCATAAGCTCGCTTCTCCCTCGATAAGCTACGGCTTCTATCCCGTGTTCGGCGCGCTCGTCGGAGTGGAAAATTACGTAATACCGCTTAAAAACGATTATTCGCTGGACGTCGAAGCCTTCGTGAACTGCCCCGACAACGTTATATTCGCCAATCCCAACGCGCAGACGGGTATAGCGATAACGCTCGAAGACGTTGAGAGGATAGTAAGCGCAAGCTCCGACCGCCTCGTCGTCGTGGACGAAGCCTACGTCGATTTCGGAGCGGAAAGCGCCGTGGAGCTTACCCGAAAATACGCTAACCTCATCGTCGTGCAGACCTTCTCGAAGTCGCGTTCTTTAGCGGGCGCGAGGCTCGGTTTCGCGATAGCGAACGAGGCGCTGATAGCGGATCTGAAAGCGGTCAAATTCTCTTTCAATCCTTATAACGTGAACAGACTCACCGAGAAGCTCGGAGCGGAAGCGATAAGAGATAAGGAGTGGTTCAACGTTAACCGCAGGAAGATAATCGTAACGAGAGAATACGTTAGGGCGGCGCTCAAGGAGCTCGGTTTCGAGGTACTGCCGTCCGTAGCCAATTTCCTTCTCGCGCGTTCGGACGAGATCGGCGGCGAAGCGCTGTACCTCGCGCTCAAGGCGCGCGGCGTGCTCGTAAGGCACTTCTCCGATCCTGCCTTAAAAGACTTCGTGCGTATCACCGTTGGAAGCGGATACGAAATGGAAATACTAATTAAGGAAATCAAAAATATAATTACGGGAGCCTGAAAGTGAGAATAAGCGAGATCAAAAGAAAGACGAACGAAACCGACGTAACGCTCAAGCTCGACGTTGACGGCAGCGGCAAAGCGGAGATAAAGAGCGGCAACGGATTTTTCGACCACATGCTCACGTTGTTCACCGCAATGTCGAAAACGGATATCGCGCTTACCTGTAAGGGCGATATAGAAGTGGATTTTCACCATTCCGCGGAGGACATCGGGATAGTGCTCGGCACGGCGTTCAGGGAGGCGCTCGCCGACAAGCGCGGGATAACGAGATACGGCTCGTCGATACTTCCGATGGACGAAGCGCTCGTTATAGTGGCGCTCGACTTCAGCGGCAGGAGCTATCTTGCCTACGACGTGGAGCTTAGGGCGACAAGGATAGAGGACGACGGCGAGAGTATTCCCGCGAAAGTGGGGAGCTTCGATACCGAGCTCGTGGAAGAATTCCTCATGGCATTCGTAAGAAGCGCGGGCGTCACGATGCACGTCAGGAAATTGAGCGGCAGAAACACCCACCACATTCTGGAGGCGGTATTCAAGGGATTCGGCAGGGCGGTGCGCGAAGCGGTGGCTTACGACGCGAAGTTTGCGGACGCGATACCGTCCACGAAGGGCAGTCTATGATAGCGATAATCGATTACGGCGTAGGCAATCTTTTCAGTCTGACCGCTTCGTTGAAGTACCTCGGTATAGAAGCGGAAGTCACCTCGGACGCGGAGCGCGTAAGGCGGGCGGATAAACTTATTCTTCCCGGAGTGGGCGCGTTCGCGGACGCGAGAGCGAAGCTCGACGCCACTTTACTTACGCCCGTCATTCGCGAGGAAGTGTTTTCGGGGAAGCCCTTGCTCGGTATCTGCCTCGGAATGCAGATGCTTTTCGACGTAAGCTACGAGTACGGCGTTCATTCCGGATTGGGCTTCGTGCCCGGCGAAGTGCGTTCGCTTACAAAAGACCTCGACGATATCGGCGTTTCGCTCAAAGTGCCCGAAATGGGCTGGAACAGCTTGAAAATATTAAAAAACGACCCGATACTCAAATATAATTCGGACGGCGACTACGTCTATTACGTTCATTCGTATTACGTTCCCGAGGCAGAGCACACGCTCGCTTCTTCAGCGTACGGCGTAGCTGTGAGCGGCGTGGTGCGCGAAGGCAAGGTCTACGGAACGCAGTTCCACCCCGAGAAAAGCGGCTCCGTGGGCTTGAAGATACTGCGCGCTTTCGACGAGCTCGAGTAGATAACGGTAAGGAAAGGATATGGAAATATTACCTGCGATAGATCTGATGAGCGGCTCCGCCGTAAGACTTACGAAAGGGGAATTCGACTCGCGCGAAACCTATTCTTCCGATCCCGCGGAAGTGCTGAAAGGCTTTATCGCGGAGGGAGCGCGCAATCTGCACGTAGTGGATCTAGACGGCGCGAGATACGGAAGCCCCGTCAATTTCCCGACGATAAAAGCGCTCGCCGCTACGGGAGCCGTCGATATAGAAGTGGGCGGCGGTATCCGCGACGAGAAGCGCATAGTAAGCTATCTCGAACTCGGCGTAAAGAGGGTGATACTCGGTACCGTCGCGGTGACTGACTTCGCTTTCACTAAAGAAATGGCGTCGAAGTACGGCGCGGCGATAGCCGTGGGCGCGGACGTGAAGGAGGGTTTCGTAGCCACTCACGGCTGGGAGAAGCTTTCCTCGGAACGCGGATACGACTTCTGCGTAAGGTTGAGGGACGCGGGGATAAAGACCGTGATCTATACCGACGTATCCCGCGACGGCTGTATGAGCGGAGCGAATATCGCGGCGTACAAGGAGCTCAAAAATATCGAGGGGCTCGACGTGATAGCTTCGGGCGGAGTGACTTCGCTTGAAGATATAAAGGCGCTCGCAAAGATAGGAGTCTACGGCGCGATAATAGGAAAGGCTTTATATAAAAACGCGATTAAGCTATCCGAAGCGATAGCTTTGGGAGACGGAAATGCTCACTAAAAGAATCATACCCTGTCTGGACGTAAGGGACGGCAGGGTCGTGAAAGGCAAGAATTTCACTGCGATACGGGACGTCGAGAGCCCCGTGGAGCTCGCGCGTTACTATAACGAATCGGGCGCGGACGAGCTCGTGTTCTATGATATTACGGCGTCTTACGAGGGGCGCGCGCTTTTCAAAGACATTCTCGAGGAAGTGGCGGGCGAGATATTCATACCGCTCACCGTAGGCGGCGGGATCAATACCGTTGACGACTTCGACAGAGTGCTCAAGAGCGGCGCCGACAAGGTAAGCGTCAACAGCGGCGCTATACGCGACAAGTCTTTGATAACCGCGGCGGCGAAAAAATACGGCGATCAGTGCGTGGTGCTTTCGATGGACGTCAAGCGCGTGGACGGCTCGTTCAGGGTGTTCGCTAAAGGCGGCAGAGAGGATACCGGCATGAACGCCCTCGAATGGGCAAGCTACGGCGCTACGCACGGAGCGGGCGAGATAGTCTTGAACAGTATAGATACCGACGGCGTGAAAGGCGGCTTCGACCTCGAGATGCTTATGGCAGTCACCGATATAGTCAATATACCCGTGATAGCTTCGGGCGGCGCGGGCAAAGCGGAGGATTTCGTCGAGTTATTCCGTAAGATACCCAAGGTGGACGCGGGACTTGCGGCGTCGATATTCCATTTCCGCGAAGTGGAAATAAAAGAACTGAAAAAATTATTGAAAGCCGAAGGCGTGGAGGTAAGGATATGTTAGGAACGGTCAAGATCGACGAACTCAAATTCGACGAACGCGGACTTATACCGGTTATCGTGGAGGATTATTTTACTAAGCAGGTGCTCACGCTCGCATATATGAGCAGGGAGAGCCTCGAAATTTCCATGGAAAAGGGGCTTACCTGTTTTTACAGCCGTTCGCGCAACAAGCTGTGGCTGAAGGGCGAAACGAGCGGTAATTATCAGCACATAGTGTGCATACGCGCCGACTGCGACAGGGACGCGCTCGTTGCGGAAGTCGTGAAAGACGGACCCGCCTGCCACCTCGGCAACGAGAGTTGTTTCGTTGACGACGTGTACGTATCGGACGAATACAAGGACTTTTCGATAGAAGGGCTTTACGACCTCATCAAAGGGCGCAAGTTGAACCCTAAAGAAGGGAGCTACACCACATATCTTTTCGACAGAGGCATCGACAAGATATTGAAGAAGGTGGGCGAGGAGAGCACCGAAGTCATCATCGAAGGGAAAGCCGGCAACAAGCAGGCGGCTGTCTACGAGCTTGCGGACCTCATGTACCACGCAATGGTGATGATGGTGGAGATGGGTATCGAGACCAAAGACGTATTCGCGGAGCTCGCCTCCCGCCACGTCATCGACAAGAAGATAAAGCAGGGCGGCTGAGTATCATTGTTTTCAAAAAAGCGCGTTCCGAGGAACGCGCTTTTTTATCTTTCTAATGTATTTGTACGGGCGAAACGAATTTTACGAACGCTTTGCCGTATCCCTTTTCCAGCGCGCGTAAATATCGATCGTAGCTTACTTCCCCGCCGTAAGTCATCAGTATAGCGTTCAATCCTTTCATCTTTATATTTATACCCGCTTCCGAAAATCCATGTCGAAGATAGAAATTCTTGCGCTTTACCCTCTGTTCGGCGTTGTCGGAAGCTATATAGGGATTTTCAATTTCGAGCACTACGGGCTTTCCCGAATGTGCACGGCAGAATTCTTCCAGGGCTTTTCCGCCCTTACCGCCGCCGCGTACCGACGCGGATATCGCGAAAAAATCTATAAATACGACCTCTTCCGATTCTATATAGATCATAATCCCGCATTTATTGCCGTTATCCGTTATGCAATCTACGGAAACGGTCTTGCGGTTCAATAAAAAGTACGGTTTGCGTTCGCGTAGCGGAAAAGCTTCTTTGTACAAAGCTTTTGCGAATTTGTCGGCTCTTATGTCGTGTATCCTGATGAAATCCATATCGCTATAGTAAAAAAGGCGAACGAGTGACCGTTCGCCGTAAGTATTATTTGTTCCGATTACTTCGTGATGGTCACTTTACTGCGGTTTCTCGGAGAATCGGCGTTTATACCGAGCGCTTCCGCCATGTACGCCACGTACAATTCTATCGCAATCGAATAGATGAAAGGCGCGTGCATTCCGCGTCCCGTGGGCATACGCAGGGTTTTCGCGGACATAAGTTCCACGTCTTTGATGTCGGTAAATGATATTATGTTTGCGCCGAGAAGATTAAGACGGGTTGTCATGCTTATGAATTCTTCGGTGAATTCGGAGTCGGGCGCTATCATGAATACGGGAGTGCCTTCTTCGACGATCGATATCGGTCCGTGCATGAAGTCCGACGTCGAGAAAGGACGGGTGAACTTATAGCAGGATTCCATCATCTTGAGCGAAAGCTCGCTCGCCACGCATTGGCAAAGTCCGCGCGTAAGGATTATATAATTGTTGATATCCTTTGTTTCTTCGGCAAAAGCCTTTATGGAATCCTTATACCCCGCGACGAAGTCCTCGAGAAGGGGCGCAAGCTCCGCCACGTTCATTTTTGCGGTGACGGGAGAGAGCGCGTTCGAGAGCATGTACATGGCGGTGAGGGCTGCAAGGAAGGACTTGGTAGCGCCTACGCTGTGCTCGACGCCCGCCGCAAGATCTATATGGTAATCGCACATGCGCGCGAGAGGGGATTCGGGATTGTTGGTGACCGCTACGGTCATCGCGCCCGTTTCTTTGGCGCTCTGTACTACCATCAGGGTGTCCGTTGACATACCGCTTTGGGATATCGCGAGCACCATATTTTTGGAGAGATTGACTTTTGCGCCGTACACGGTCGTTATGGAAGGAGTGAACTTGCTTACCATAATTTCTCCGATAGCCTCCACGATATACTTGAAGTATGTGGCGGCGTTGTCGGAAGTGCCCCTCGCGACGGTCGTAATATTGGTAATACCGCGCTCCTTGAATTCTTTGGCGATAGCGCGGTAAACGGCTTTGTTCGCAGCGATGACGTTACGGACGACGTCGGGCGCGGACAGGAACTCGTTGAGCATAATCGACATAATCAATCTCCTTGCGACGGCGAAACGCCGCTATGTATAGTATTATATGCCATCATGGCAAATTTGTAAAACGAATTAAGGCAAAAACAATTGACATAAGCAAAAACACAACCTATAATAAGAAAGCGACCTCGGAAGGGGCGTAAACAACGGAATAAGCTGGTGTAGCTCAGCAGGTAGAGCGCGTCCTTGGTAAGGACGAGGTCACGGGTCCGAGTCCCGTCACTAGCTCCAAAAAGAAACAGACGG
>JADINF010000103.1 GCA_017694145.1 Candidatus Stercoripulliclostridium pullicola | reverse complement strand
TTCCTCCGTCGACAAGCTCGACGTCATCGCGGCGCTCGACAGGCTCGGCGTGCACTACACGGAATACGGCGCGCCCGGCTTCGACCCCGCGGCGGAGAAACTTTCACGCCTTACGTTGCCCGTTACCCGTTCCGTACCCGTAGCTTTCGGAATGACCTGTAAGAAAGGGCTCATGCCCGATCGGGACGAAAACCTCCGCGCGCTCGTCGAATGTCCTACCCCTACGCTTACGCTCGTAGGTAAATCGCATGCGTTGCAGGTAAGGGACGTGCTCAAGACGGATCTCGACGAAAACTTACGTATAATAGAACAATCCGTAGCTTATGCTACAAAAAACGACAAAACCGTTATATTTGACGCGGAGCACTTTTTCGACGGTTACCGCTACGACGCAGAATATGCCGTAAAGACGCTTGCTGCCGCCGTTCGCGGCGGTGCGAAGGTCCTCACGCTCTGCGACACCAACGGCGGCGCGCTTCCGGACGACGTTAAAGAGATAACCGCAAGAATAGTCGAGCGCTTCCCCGAAGTGCGTATCGGCATACATTGCCATAACGACAACGGACTTGCGGTAGCCTCCACTCTCGCCGCCGTCAAGGCGGGCGCCACGCACGTTCAGGGAACTTTGCTGGGCATCGGAGAAAGGTGCGGAAACGCCAACCTCTCCACACTGCTTCCTCTCCTTGTCCGCGCGGGATACGTCAGCGGGATAGACCTTAAACTGCTCACTCCCGTAGCACGTACCGTGGCGGAGATAACCAATATCACGATACCGGATTTTTATCCTTACGTAGGCGCGGGCGCGTTTTCTCACAAAGCGGGACTGCATGCGGACGGCATTCTCAAAGCGGGCGGCAGTTTCGAGCACGTCGATCCCGCTTCCGTAGGCAATATCCGCCAGCTTCTGCTTTCGAAAGAAGCCGGCAAACATCTTCTGATCGCGAAGCTGAAGCCCTTTTTCCCCGACATAGCGGAGAACGCCGAAGGACTCAAACGTATCGCCCGCGCACTCAAAGAGCGCGAGGACGCGGGATACACCTACGAAGCCGCCGAAGCGAGCTTCGTCATTCTCGCGGGTAAAATACTCGATCGCGACGTAACGCGGTTCGAGCCGATCGGGTATTCCGTTACAAACACTTCCGACGAGCCCGAATGTACCGCCTCTACCACTATCCGCGTAGGCGACGTGACGCGCTCCGCTTCCGCGAAGGGCTTGGGACCCGTCCACGCCCTCGATAAAGCTATGAGAGAGTGTATGCTCAACTTCTTCCCTTCGATAGACAAAGTAAGCCTTATCGACTACAAGGTAAGAGTCATCAATCCCCGATCCGCCACGGGCGCCGCCGTCCGCGTTCTGATAACCACTACCGACGGCAGGCATATTTGGAAAACGGTAGGCGTTTCAGAGGATATCATACGCGCGAGTTTCGACGCTCTTTCCGACTCCTACCACTTTGCTTTGAGCGATGATTTTGATTTCTATTTCGGATAAAAGTAAATATACCGTCGCGGACACCGCCGTAGCACTGTACGGCGTTTATGCGGATATTTGCGGAAAAGACTTTGCCGGCGTGACTTACGAACACAACGAGTGCGGTTCACCGTATCTCGAAGGCGCGCCGCGCGACGTTTACGTAAGCGCCTCGCATTCGGGCGTATATAACGCCGTCGCGCTCTCCGACAAGCCCTGCGGTATCGATATAGAGAAGCTACGCGACGACGCGGAACTTATGAAAATTTCCGAGCGTTTCGGCGTAAAAACAAATAGCTTAAAGGAATTTTTTGAATATTTCTGCTCTGCGGAAGCTTACGCCAAAGCTAGCGGCGCTCCACTTCCCGCCGCGTTGAAAGACCCGAACGTACACGCCCGGGTCTTCGATTGGTTAGAGGGATATTGCCTTGCCGTATACGGCGAAGGCGTTTTGTTTTACTGCCCTTCCGTTCAGTTTCTGCCGTAAATATCGAGCAACTTCCTGTAAAAATCGGTATCTATATCCTCGAGAGTCGCCAGCGTTGCGCGGAATTCCCAGTTCCCTTCGGGAGTGCCCGGCACGTTGAGCCTGGTATCTCCGCCGTATCCCGTAAGGTCCTGTAACGGGAATATCACCGTGCGGGCGGAGCTTGCCGCAACGGCGCGCGCCATGGCCTGGGTGCTCTTGCAGTGTCTGCCGCCTTCGCCCCATTCGGAATGGCTTACGTCGATGAATTCGAGCACCTTGTCGAGCGTGCCGTGGTCGAGCGTGTACAGCCAGCCAAGCGAAGTATTGTTGTCGTGCGTCGCGGTATAAGCCACGGTATTTATCGGATAATTATAGGGAAGATGCGGATTATCCTTCAACCCGTCGAACGCGAATTGCAATACTCTCATTCCGGGGAAGCCCGTTTCTTCGAGATATTTAACGACCTTATCGTCGATTATTCCGAGATCCTCCGCCACGATCTGCGGATCTTTGACGCGCTTGCGCACCGCTTTCCAGAGCTTCATTCCGGGACCCGCTCGCCACTTGCCTTCCTTTGCCGTTTTCGCCTCCGCGGGTACCGCCCAGTATTCGCAAAGACCGCGGAAATGATCTATGCGGAGGATATCGTACATTTTGAGGTTGTGGACGATACGCTCCGTCATCCAGGCGTAGCCGTCCTTTTCCATCGCTTCGTAATTGTAAAGAGGATTGCCCCAGAGCTGTCCGTCCTCCGCGAAATAATCCGGCGGCACTCCCGCGACTTCGGTGGGTTTAAGGTGCTTATCGAGCCTAAAATTAGAGGGATTAGCCCACACTTCGGGAGAATTGTACGCCACGTATATCGGCATATCTCCGAATATCTCGACGCCCAAAGAATTGACGTACTCTTTGAGCTTCGCCCACTGGGTATAGAAAAGATACTGTTCGAATTCGTAATACAATACGTCGGCGGAAAGTCTTTCGCGCGCCTCTCTAAGCGCGTGTTTATCCCTGAATTTAAGCTTATCGTCCCATTCGCCCCATTCTTTGCCGGTGTCGTCCCTTATCGCCATATAGAGGGCGTAATCTTCGAGCCAGAAAGCGTTTTCTTTAGCAAACGCGGCGACAGCCTCTTTATCTTCGTCGTTAAGGCGCTCGGCGGCTCTCCTCAAAGCCACCATCTTCTTCGTGCGCACGCCGAAATAATCCACTCTGTAGGGCGAATATATCTTACATTCCTCGCGCTCCTCGCGGCTTACGAGCCGCTCCGGAAGTTGAGTTATATCGATAAGCAAGGCGTTTCCCGCAAAAGCGCTCACGCCGCTGTACGGCGAATTGCCGAGCCCTAAAATAGTTATCGGCAGTATCTGCCATATCTTGAAACCTATACGCTTTATGTAATCGGCAAAATATTTGGCGCTCGCTCCGAAATCGCCAATGCCGTACTCGCCCATAAGCGAACTTACCGGCAACAAAACTCCAGCTTTCCTCATATTTATCTCCTTCGTATTTATGTGTGACGCATACGGCTTGTCCGCCGTATCGTTACCTTCGCGTATATCGTCTTAACCCTGACGGGTATCCGAACTGCAGATACGGGTCACCCGTTTTTGTCGTAAATTGATTATCGGATTTAACGAAAAAGGGCTGTCGCGGCATGCCGCGACAGCCCTCGGATATTATTTTCTTCTGCCGAAGCGTTTTTTGCACAGCGGCTCGGAGAGCGCTTCGCCGAGAACTATTGCGCGCGCATAATCTCTTGCGAGCCACGCTCTGTCGGCGACGTGTTCTTCGTAGTTGGCGTCCGTCACTATCGTGCGTTCGTTATAGTGCTCGGCGCACCCTTCGCTACCCGCCGCGGTTGCGGTGACGATCTTCTCCACGACCGTCGCCGAGCCCGGATTTACCGGGTGCCTATGCTTCGACATTATTTCTTGCCTCCGTCGACGGGGGGTTCGCCCTTCAGATCTCCGCTTATGCCGTTACGCATGGCGGTGTCGGCCTGAAGATTGAGAAGATTGTAATAATCCATGACTCCCATCTTTCCGTTGTTGAGTGCGTTTGCGAGCGCTTTCGGCACTTCCGCTTCCGCGGCGACTACAGCCGCGCGCATTTCCTGCGTGCGCGCTTTCATCTCCTGCTCCTGCGCTACTGCGAGCGCTCTGCGCTCTTCCGCTTTCGCCTGCGCCACGCGCTTGTCCGCTTCCGCCTGATCCATCTGGAGCTGAGCTCCGATGTTCCTGCCGACGTCGACGTCCGCTATGTCGATGGAGAGTATTTCGTAAGCCGTTCCCGAATCGAGTCCCTTCTCGAGCACTTTACGCGAAATGCTGTCGGGGTTCTCGAGCACCGCTTTGTGCTCCTCCGCCGAGCCTATCGTCGTGACTATTCCTTCGCCTACGCGGGCGATAATGGTTTCCTCTCCCGCGCCGCCGATAAGGCGAGCGATATTCGCGCGCACCGTCACGCGCGCTTTGGCGCGTAATTCGATACCGTCTTTCGCTATCGCGCTGATCATGGGCGTTTCTATGACCTTGGGATTGACGGAAACTTTGACCGCGTTCAGAACGTCGCGTCCCGCAAGGTCTATCGCCATTGCCGTCTGTATGCTCAACTCGATATTCGCGCTGTGCGCCGAAATAAGGGCGTTGACGACTTTGATCACGTCGCCTTTCGCCATATAGTGAGTTTCGAGAGTGGCGATATCGATGTCGAGTCCCGCCTTTTTACCGGTGATGTACGCGTCCACTATCATCGCCACCTTAATCTTTCTGAGCCTCATTCCCACGAGCCTCGAAATAGATACGGGAGCGCCTGACACAAGGGCGCGGAACCAGATGTTGAACGGTATCAGTATGAAAGCCAGTACTATGACAAGCACCGCTATCACTATGAGAGCTATACCCCATCCAGGCATATTCTATTCCTCCGTTAAAGTTTATTTTATTCCGCTCTTTCGACGGAAATTTTAGAACCTTCGACCGCCACTACCTTGACGGGTTCGCCGTTGGAAATATAGAATCCGTCTGAAACGACTTCCACGATCTTATCTCCGATACGCGCTTTGCCGACGGGTTTGAGGTCGGTAGTCGCGACGCCCGTGCTTCCGACAAGATCGCGGTAATCGGCGGTCCCTTCGGAACGGGCTACCGCTACCGCTGTGCCCGACTCAACGAGCGGCGAACGGTTGAGCCAGCCCTTTTTCGCCGTGAGGATAAGCACGAGGAACGCTATCAGGATACCTACCGCTTCAAAGAAGATCAGCAGGAACACCTGCGCGAACACGTTACCGTCCCCGACAAGCGCGCGGAGCACTATGCCCAACGTAATCAGTATGCCGCCGACGATGCCGAATATGCCGAAACCGGGTTGAAATATCTCGATCACCACAAAGACGAATCCGAGTATGAGCGCGATAAGCGCCGGCACGGTCATTCCTGTAAACAGTATGCCTATTTCCGTAAAAAACGCCATATAGGGATTCTCCTTATTTTAGTTTATTCGCGTTAAACGCGCGCCGTTATTTCGCGGCTGTGGCGTAACCGAATTCGAAAGCCTTGAGGTTGGCGGGGATGACCTTCGGTTTGTTGGCGAATTTAGCCTCGATCATCTTCTTGACGGTTTCTTTCGGGAAGAGCTTGCTCATTCCGATATACGCTCCGAGCACCACGATATTGGCGGTGCGGGCGTTGCCCGCTTCCATAGCAAGCGCCGCCGCGTCGATATACACCACGTTAACGTCCGTTCTCTCCACCTTGTCGGGGATGAGCGAACTGTTTACTATAATGGTTCCGCCCGCCTTGACTTTGTCCGAGAACTTGTAAAGGCTGGGTTTGTTCATCGCTATCAGGCAGTCGGGGTGCGCCACGATGGGGCTTGCGACCTGCTTGTCGCACACGACCACGCTGCAGTTACTGGTGCCGCCGCGCATTTCGGGTCCGTAGCTCGGGAGCCATGTGACCTCTTTGCCGTCGGCTATCGCGGCGTAAGCTATAAATTGTCCGAGACTCAATACGCCCTGTCCGCCGAATCCCGCTATTATGATTTTTTCTTCCATATCTATTATATACCTCTTATATACGCTTTGTAAATACCGTAAAATCCGGACTACTTGCTCTCTTTGTCGATATCCTTGAATACTCCGAGCGGGAACTGTTTGGTCATATTCTCTTTGACGTACTCGGTGGCCTGCACGGGAGTCATACCCCAGTTGGTGGGGCAGGTGGAAAGGAGCTCGATAAGCGAGAAGCCTTTCTTCTGCATCTGCATTTCGAAGCCGCGTTTAATGGCTTTTTTGGCTTTCGCGACGTTTGCGGGATCGCAGAGAGCCGCGCGCGCTATGTAAGCGGGACCGTCGAGGGTGGAGAGCATTTCGCAGACCTTGATGGGGTTACCGTTGAGCGGAACCGTTCTGCCCTGCTGGGAAGTGGTGGATTTCTGTCCGATAAGCGTGGTGGGCGCCATCTGACCGCCGGTCATTCCGTAAATGGCGTTGTTGATGAATATAACGGTGATATTCTCGCCGCGCGCCGCCGCATGCACTATCTCGGCGGTACCGATGCTGGCGAGGTCGCCGTCGCCCTGATACGCGAATACTATCGTGTCGGGATGCGTCCTCTTGACGCCCGTAGCCGCGGCAGGCGCCCTGCCGTGAGCGACTTCCTGAATATCCACGTTGAAATAGTTGTACGCGAACACCGCGCAACCTACGGGAGCTATACCTACGACGTTACCTTCGCAACCTATCTCCTCCAAGCACTCGGCTACGAGCCTGTGAGCTATGCCGTGAGTGCATCCGGGGCAGTAATGGAAGGGTACGTCTGTGAGCATTTTGGTTTTCTTGAATACGGTAGCCATATTATTTGACCTCCTTTTCGACGAATTCGACGATATCTTCGGGCGTCATCACGTTACCGCCCGTTCTGCCGTAGAATTCCACGGGTTTGGCGCCGTTGACGGCGAGTTTTACGTCCTCGATCATCTGACCCATCGAGAGTTCGACGGCGATGAATTTCTTGACGTTCGCTTCGGCGGCGACTTTCGCGATAGCCTTAGAGGGGAAGGGATAAAGGGTGACGGGACGCAGTAAGCCCGCTTTTATGCCCTTTTCGCGGAGCGCGTTTACGGCGCTCTTCGAAATACGCGCCACGGTGCCGTAAGCGACGATGACCACTTCGGCGTCCTCGACGAGATATTCTTCGTATCTCACTTCGTTCTCCTCGAGTTCTTTATAACGGTCGAAAAGCCTGTGGTTGACTTTCTCGAGCACGTCGGGTTCTATATAAAGGGAGTTGATTATTCTTCTCGAAGCGCCCACGCCGGTGCCGTCGGTAGCCCATTCCTTCTTCGGGAAAGTGGCGGGATCCTTCATCTCGGGAAGCTCGACCGCTTCCATTATCTGACCTATCATGCCGTCGCCGAGGATCATGACGGGAAGACGGTATTTATCGGCTTTGTCGAAAGCGTCGTACATGATATCCACGGCTTCCTGAACGGTATTGGGTCCGTAAACGAGCATGTGATAATCGCCGTGTCCGCCACCCTTGACAGCCTGGAAATAGTCGGACTGCGCGGGTTGGATACCGCCGAGTCCGGGACCGCCTCTGACCATATTGACTATGACACAGGGAAGTTCGGCGCCGCAAATGTAGCTGATACCCTCTTGCTTGAGGCTGATACCGGGCGAGCTCGAAGAAGTCATCGCGCGCGCGCCGCTTCCGGCGGCGCCGTAGACCATATTGATGGCGGCGACTTCGCTTTCTGCCTGAATGAAGCAGCCGCCCACTTCGGGCAAACGCTTGCTGAGATACTCGGGGATCTCGTTCTGGGGGGTGATGGGATAGCCGAAGAAGGCTCTGCATCCGCCTCTCACGGCGGCTTCGGCTATAGCTTCGTTACCTTTCATAAGTTTTTTCATCGTCGGTCCTCCTATCTTTCCACGGTAATGGCGACGTCGGGGCACATCAAAGCGCACGAAGTGCATCCGATACAACCGTCCGAAACGACTTCCGCCACGAAATAACCGTTCTTGTTGGTTTCCGTTTCGGAAAGTTTAAGGACGTTCTTGGGGCAGGCGTTCACGCACAGCCCGCAACCTTTACAGGTGTCTTTTGCAATAGTTACTTTAGCCAAAACAATCATCTCCTAATTGTAGATTTATTTTTATTGTGGAATTATATCACTTTACGCGCATATATGCAAGCGAACGCGAACAGTTGCCCTCATATTAACAATCATAAGTATAATTTAAGCGCGCGTAAGAGGAAGAAAGATCCGACCGGCGTTGCCGCTTCGGCAGACGTTCCGCCGAAGCGTCAGAACGGATAATATTGCGATATTCGTAGCTTGAGTTACAAAAATTCGCTTACTTCCGATAAAAAAAGCAACCGCGCCGATCACTCATTTATGACGCCGACGCGGAATAAAAGACACGCCCGTCTTATACAAGACGGGCTGTGGTTTCGGTATTGTGATATGTGATTATCTGCGGTACTTGTTGAAGATCTCGTTGCCGCTGATGACTCTCTTGGCGTCCGCGACGTACTGGTTCTCGGGACGGGCGGGAGCGACGACGGGCTTCGGAGCGCGTTTGACCTTCGCTTTCGTGGTGGGGGCGGTGTAGCCTTCGCGGAGAGCGCTGGTGGGAACGGCGATGAAGCCGGTGTAAGCGTAGGAGTATTTGTTCTCGTCCACGTTGATGTCGTAAACGTCTATGCCCTTGCTCTTCAAAAGGTTGATGACGGGAAGTATGTCGCCTTCGCCGGTGATAAGACCTACGGCGTCGATGTTGCCCATTGCGGCGATATCGGCGGCGTCGATGACCTGACGGCAATCGAGCTTATTGCGACGACGGCTGGCGCTCGGAAGAGAAGTTTCAAAGCCGTTAGCAGCAATATATTCGTTATAGTCACGGTTGCGCTTGGCAACATAGCTGTAGAACTTGCAGGAGACAACTTCAAATTTCGCTTCGAGATTCTTGACGATCTGTTGGAATCCTACGCAGGTAACTTTAAGGCTGCCGATGTCTGCAAGGATTATCATTTTGGGCTTATTCATTTTCTTTCCTCCAAAAATATGGTATTTATTTTATATTATAGGTTTCTCTGGCGTGGTAGAACAGGTACTGTTGAGCGTAGCCGCTCAGATCCCCGAAATATTCTGCCAGTTCGTCCGCTTTACGCGCGGGGGTGGCTCTGCTCTCTCCGAAAAGTCTCAAGTAGACCTTCTCTATCCAGGTGTCCACCGGGAAAACGTCTTCGCGGTGATAGCCGAACAACAATATGCAATCCGCCACTTTGCGCCCCACTCCGGTAAGTTGCATAAGCTTCTTGCGCGCCGAAGGAGTATCGAGCCCTTCGAGGTCGTCCGCAAACCCGTGGTACAGTGCGTCGACGCTTTTGACAAGGTAATCGGCTCTGTAGCCCGCCCCTATCGAAGTAAAATACTCGCGGTCGCGGCGGCTGAGATCTTCGAGAGTCGGGAAGGCGAAACCTTCTTCGCCTATCGGCGCTCCGGACGTCCTGCACATCCTCTCGATGATACCTTGTATGCGCGGAATGTTGTTGTTTGCGGAAATGATAAACGAGATTATCATCTCCGTCGGATCCTGGTTGAGGATACGCACTCCGTAGCCGTAGCCGATCGCCTCTTTCATGCAAGGGAAGCCCAAAAGCCGCCTTTTGATCTCCCCGTAATCACGGTTCAAATCGAAATATTTGACAAAGTAATCGGTATCGACCGTTTCTATTGTAGCATAGCCGTCTACATAAATCAAGCTACAAAATAGATTTTTCGAAAAAATTTTGTAGCCTGAACTTGAGTTTAGGTACCTGAAAACCTGCCCACATTCGAGAATGTGTTTCGGACAGAATTCCGAAGTATCGTCTATTAAGATTTTATTGCCGTCGATAACGTATCGCATAACGGCTCTGCGTTAGCTTACGCTTACGCTTCGGGCGCGTATACGCTGACCTGTTTATCGTAACGGCCTTTGCGCTCGAAACGTACTACGCCGTCGATAAGCGCGAACAGCGTGTCGTCCTTACCGATGCCCACGTTGTTGCCGGGATGGAACTTCGTTCCGCGTTGACGCACGAGAATGTTGCCGGCGAGCACGTGCTGACCGTCGCTTCTCTTGGGTCCTAAACGTTGGGCATGGCTGTCGCGTCCGTTTTTGGAGCTGCCGGAGCCCTTCTTATGAGCGAACAGTTGTAAATTGATAAACATTGTTAATCCTCCATTCTGATGTAGCGTGGGTAACCTTTCGTGACGTCGAGGAGCGCAAGACGCATCGTTTCGAGGATGGCGTCCGATTTTTCGTTGTGTTCCTTGAGCCTGAACGTAAGGCGACCGTCGCTTACCCTGCTTTCCGCTCCGATACCGGCGACTTCTCTTATTCCGAGGAGCGCGCCCTGCGTGAGTGCCGAAACAGCCGCGCAGACGATGTCGCTGCCCTCTTCGGCATAGCCCGTGTGTCCTTCCACGGTGACCGCCGTTATGTGTCCTTCGGTGCGGAAAATCCTGATCGTTGTCATACCGAATAATAATTAAGCTTTGATATTCAGTATTTTAAGTTGCGTATAAGGTTGTCTGTGACCTTGTCTTTTGCGGATGTTCTTCTTGGCTTTGTAGGTGAAGATGTTGATCTTTTTACCTTTGCCGGTGGCGGTGACTTCGGCGTCGACGGAAGCGGATTTGACCGCGTCGCCGGCTATGATTTCGCCGTCCTTGTTGAGCATCAGCACTTCGAGACTGACGGTGGAGCCTACGTCTGCTTTCAGTAATTCGACGTTGATGACGTCGCCTTCAGAGACTTTATACTGCTTACCGCCGGTAGCGATGATTGCGTACATTATCTATTACCTCCCTTCAGGAACTCGCCGTTGAGGTGCGCGATGAGCGCGCTTACAAACCTCTTTCGAGCGGCATTTAATACAATACCATAAAGATATACAATTTGCAAGCAAAATATCTGAATTTCGCTTAAAAAATATAACTTTTTCGCGCGGAAGTTTTCCGGGGTTCAGATCCTTTCCGCGAAGAAGCGCTTACCGCTAATCCCTATCGAATATTTGCCGGGATCGATATTGAATCTCAACACGTTGCCGCCTGAGGAAGCGGGCTCGAAAACGGGATAAACGATCTTGATCGTAAGCGGTTTACGGGTATACAAAAGGAAGCGAGGACCCTGGACGCTCTCGGTGAAATATCTTACCGAGAAAGGACCGCCCACTCCTTCCAGAACCTTGACTCCGTCAACGGTAAACGCCGAAGCGTCGCCGTCGGTGACGTAGCTCATGTTGCGCCCGAAAATCTTTATATTGGCTATGCGGTGCTCTCCGGGAAGTAAAGTTCCGAAGCGTACAGCGGGTACGGGATCCTCTCCGAAGTACTCCGCGTCAAGCAATTCGTTCACACCTATAATGCCTGTAAGGTTACCGGAAAGCGAATTGCGGATACCCGAATCGTCGAATTTGAAATTCGGAAGCAATCTGTCCGGGACGGCTCGCATGCGGCGGTAATAGTTGCGCCATACGTTTGCGAGTCTTCCGGCGAGCTCCGCTTCCGCGTCGAGCGCGCCGTAGCGGACGAGTCCGAGATATATGAGATAATCGACGTAAGGCTGACTGCTTCCGGTATAGTCGAGGTACAGGTTGCGCGCGGCTTTGCCTGCCGCCGCGGGCTTGGCGTAGCGCGGATCCTTCATCGCGATATGCGGAACGGGAGCCGAGTTCAGGAAAAGTTTCTCGTCGGTGAGATTGCTTATAAGAGCGTCGAGCACGTCGTTATCGGTAACCGCGCCCGCGACGAGCGGCAGGAAAGACGCCGCTCCGAATATCCCCGTAAAGCTTCCCGAAACATATCTGTCCATATAGAGTCCGCGCTCTTTGTTATAGAAAGTTTCGTTGAAGCGCCTTACGAAATCCTCCCTTTCCGCGGCGAGGGCGTCCGAGTAAGCGTAGTCGCCGAGCACGCGGGCGGCTCTTACGGTTATATCCGCAAGCAGTAACCTGTAAGAATTGTATTCGAGGCAATATACGGGCTCTTTATTAAGGTCGCGTAACGGAGAATTTTTAGCTTTATACCCTATCTTCCTGAATTCGCCGTCGTCGGTGACAAGCTTCAGACCCTCTTTCAAAGAGTTTTTCCATATAGGATAAACTCTTCCGAGCAAGTTGAGGTCGCGCGTTCTCACAAAAGCCGTCCAGGCGGCGAGCGCGCCAGCCGCGGGTTCTCCCGCGC
>JADINF010000102.1 GCA_017694145.1 Candidatus Stercoripulliclostridium pullicola | reverse complement strand
GACGTGCTCGCCACGGTATGCAACCACATGTGTTTCGACGGTCCCGACCTCAAATATTTCAATTCCAAAGTCGCCGAAACTTATACCGAATACAAGAAAAGCGGCAAACTCGCGCCGGATATCAAATCGGGTACGAGAAGTGCCGAGCAAGTGTATTCCGCGATGAACGAGGAAGACTATAAGCACGCCAAATCTTTATATAAAAACGTTTCGACCGTAGAGAACAAGCATACGTTCCCGTTTGCGGAAAACGACGGCACGGAACGCTCCCGCCTCGTTCTCCGTAAGCTCGACAAAGCCTCTTTCCTCGCAATGAAAGCGCGCGGCAAAGCGCAAGGCGCGACGATAAACGACATAATACTTGCGGCGTATTTCCGCGCCCTATTCAAAGCAACCAAAGCCGAATCGCCGCTCACCGTGCCCTGCATGTACGACCTGCGCAAATATATCGGCGGCTCTACGGCGGGACTTACCAATCTTATAGGCTTTATGCCGTGCACGCTTTCCCCCGATTACGGCAAGGATATGGAAGAAACCGTGGAGAAAGTCAAGGAAGCCCTCCTTCCCGCCAAAAACGACAGATTTACGGGGCTGTATTCTCTCCCCCTGCTGAAGCTCGCCTACACGATATTCCCTCATTGCATAAGCGAAATAGCGATAGGCTTGGGCTATACCAACCCGTACATCGGAATGTCCAATATAGGCATAATCAAACCCGAAGAATGTGCTTTTGACGGAATGTTGCCTTCTGACGCCTTCTATTCGGGCGCGATCAAATTCAAACCTTACATGCAACTTGCGTTCACCACGTTCATGAACGAGATAACGTTCACTATCGGCATACGCGGCAACGACAAGGACGCAAAGATATTCTACGATTTCATCGGGGACGTGATAGCCGAGATCAAAGCTTACGCGGACTCCCCTCTTACCGTCCGCTGAACGCACGGCGAAAGCGCGGGAGAAAGGCGAAACAAATATCCGACCGAAACAACAAATCGCGCAATCCTTACGCAAACCCGCCCGATATTAGGGCGGGTATATTTATATCCCGTAAAGTATCACGTCTCATATAAATAAATATAAAATAAGATATATTATATATCCGTATAATTAAAAGTAGCACATATAACGCATTCTTCGCCCTACCAATAAGATTAAGATTATTTATCCGTATAATAACGTACTAACCGTATAGCGCATTTTGCGCCCACCAATAAGGTTAAAATTACTTATCCTAATATTGACAACAGTATATATAGCGTATTTTGCGCCCGTCCGTTAGGCGGGCGTAATAAACTAATCCGAAGCGGGACGTGCTCTCGTATAATTACATACGGTATTGCGTGCCGCTTCGGCTTTATTATTTTTTATCTACGCGCAAAATACTACTCCAACTCGAACGCCCCGGTATACAACTTGTAATAGGTTCCTTTCAGTTTAAGCAACTCTTCGTGCGTGCCGCGTTCGATTATCCTGCCGTGATCGAGAACGAGTATCATGTCGGAATTACGTACCGTACTCAATCTGTGCGCTATGACGAATACCGTCCTTCCCTTCATCAGGTTGTCCATTCCGCGCTGAACGATAGCCTCGGTACGGGTATCTATAGAACTCGTCGCTTCGTCGAGTATCATAACCGGCGGGTCTTCGAGCGCCGCTCTCGCTATAGATATGAGCTGCCGCTGTCCCTGCGAAAGTTCGGAGCCGTTATTCGTAAGCATCGTGTTGTATCCTTCAGGTAAGCGCGTGATGAAATCGTGCGCTCCCGCGAGTTTCGCCGCCTCTTCCAACTCTTCCTGCGTGGCGTCGAGCTTACCGTAACGGATATTGTCCGCTACCGTTCCCGTGAAGAGGTTGACGTCCTGGAGAACCATTCCGAGCGAACGCCTGAGGTCGGCTTTCTTTATCTTATTTACGTTGATGCCGTCGTAACGGATCTTACCGTCCTGTATATCGTAGAAACGGTTGATAAGGTTGGTGATAGTTGTCTTACCCGCGCCTGTCGCGCCTACGAACGCTATCTTTTCGCCCGCTTTCGCGTTTATGCTGACGTCGTGAAGCACGATCTTGTCGGGAGTGTAGCCGAAATCCACCTCGAACATCTCGATATTGCCTTTGAGCTCGACGTAAGTCGTGGTATCGGTCGCTTTGTGATAATGCTTCCACGCCCATTGTCCGGTGCGCTCCGCACTCTCGGTAAGAGTTCCGTCGGGATTTTTGACGGCGTTGACGAGCATGACGTAGCCGTTATCGGCTTCGGGCTCTTCGTCGAGAAGTTCGAATATTCTTCCGGCTCCCGCAAGACCCATGGCAACCATGTTGACCTGCATCGAAGTCTGACCTATCATCATTGCCATCTGACGGGCTATGCTCAAGAAGTATACGATAACGCCTACGCTTATCACGTTAACTCCCTGCAAACCCACGTTCATGGCTTTGTACAAAAGCAGCAGTCCGCCGAATACCGCCAGCAAAACGTACATTATGTTACCTATATTATTAAGTATGGGCATCAGAATGTTGCCGTAACGGTTGGCTTTGGACGAATCGTCGAAAAGCTTATCGTTGAGTTCGACGAATTTGGCTTTACCCTCTTCCTCGTGGTTAAAGACTTTGACGACCTTCTGCCCGTTGACCATTTCTTCGATATAGCCTTCCGCCGTGGCGAGGGAGCGCTGTTGGCTCATCATGTATTTCGCCGAGCCGCCGCCCACCACTTTGACGATATAGAACATCACGCAAATGACCAGTATAACGAAAAGCGTCATCCAGAGGCTGTAATATATCATCATTACGAATATCGCCACCATACTGATAAGACTCTGGAAAGTCTGCGGCAGGCTCTGTCCTATCATCTGACGGAGCGCGTCGGTATCGTTGGTATATGTGGACATTATGTCGCCGTGAGCGTGAGTGTCGAAGTATTTGATTGGCAACGATTCCATCTTGTGGAACATATCCACGCGGAAACGTTTGAGCGTGCCTTGCGTGATTATAGCGCCCAGTCTGGTGTACAGGAAAGACGCTATCACGCCGACCACGTATATCGAACCCATCGTGACCAGGATCTTGAGGAGGTCTTTGGCGACCGAATCCATTCCGTTCTGTACGCCGGGAATGATACAGTCGTCTATAAGCTCCTGGAGATAGGTATTCGCTATTACGCCGGATATAGAGCTCGCGACTATACAAAGCGCAACTATTATCCAATACGCCTTATAGCCTTCGAATACGTATTTCATCAAGCGGGCAACGGTGCCTTTTCTGATTTTGGGCATCGCCTGCATTCCTTTCTGCATCATGGGACCTCTAGGCATTTTCTTCTTCCTCCTTCCCGCCGGACTGCGTTTCGTATACCTCGCGGTAGATATCCGAGGTCTTCATAAGTTCCTCGTGGGTACCGCGATCGACTATCTTGCCGCCGCTCATCACGAGTATGAGATCGGCGTCCTCGACGGAAACCACGCGCTGTGCGATAATTATTTTGGTGGTGTCGGGGATCTCTTCGCGCATCGCTTTACGTATGAGCGCGTCGGTCTTGGTATCCACCGCCGAAGTGGAATCGTCGAGTATAAGGATTTTAGGCTTCTTGAGAAGAGCGCGCGCTATACACAGGCGCTGTTTCTGTCCTCCGGACACGTTGGTGCCGCCCTGCTCGATGAAGGTGTCGTATTTGTCGGGCATTTCTTCGATGAATTCGTGCGCTTGCGCAAGTTTGCAAACGCGCTCTATTTCCTCGTCGGAAGCGTTTTTGTTACCCCATCTTAAGTTTTCTTTAATGGTACCTGCAAAAAGCACGTTTTTCTGAAGCACCACCGACACGGCGTCGCGGAGCGCCGCGAGGTCGTACTCCTTGACGTTCCTGCCGCCTACGAAAAGCTCACCCTCCGACACGTCGTAAAGTCGCGGTATAAGCTGTATGAGTGTGGACTTCGACGATCCCGTGCCGCCGATAATACCTACCGTCATTCCCGATTTAATCTCGAGATCGATA
>JADINF010000101.1 GCA_017694145.1 Candidatus Stercoripulliclostridium pullicola | reverse complement strand
CGCCCGAAGCGAAGATCTTTGCTTCGGAGTGTCCCGCTTCGTCGAGCATTTTGCGCGCCTGTTTGGACACTCCGAAGCAAAGATCTTCGCTTCGGGCGACATCGACGAACACATCATCGCTTCGCTGAACGCGCAGGGCGCGAAAATAGACGTCTGGGGAATAGGCACGAAGCTTATAACGGCTTCGCCGAACCCCGCTCTCGGCGGCGTTTACAAGCTCGCGGCGATCCGCGACGAAAAAGGGAATTGGACTCCCAAAATGAAGATTTCGGATACCCCGGAGAAGATAACCAATCCCGGATTCAAAACATTCTACAGGATATACGATTCCGACGGTAAGGCGGCGGCGGACCTTATCGCTCTACGCGGCGAAAAGTTCGACGAGAGCAAACCTCTTACGATATTCCACCCCATCGAAACGTGGAAGCGCACCACCTTCGAGAATTACACTATGCGCGAGATACCGGTCAAAGTTTTCGAAGGCGGCAAACAGATATACGAAATACCTTCGCTCGAAGAAACAGTTGCTTTCGCCGCGAAATCCAAAGGCGAATTCTGGGAAGAATACAAGCGTCTTACCAACCCTCACATCTATAAAGTGGACCTTTCGGACGGACTGTACGACCTGAGAAAATCGCTTATGCTGAACGCGCGTCGAACTAATCCGCACAAATAAGATAATTTTCGAGGTATTACGCGGCGGCGCGGAGGTTATAATCCGCTTATGTCCGGAATATTTGCGCGTAAAAAGAAGTACGTAAAAGAGAGAAACAATAAAGACGCCTACGCGCCGCTTCCCGAGGAAGCGGGCGCGCAGGCGGAGCGCATCGCCGCGCTCAGAGCGGAAGTCGACAGACTTACCGCGGAACTCAACGAGTACCGCGGCGAGGAGCGCGAGATACGCGAAGCGCTCAATTTTGCCAAAGCGCGCTCCGAAGAATACGAGAAAGAAGCCCGCATACGCTTCGCGCTCGAAGCGGAAAGGCTAGCCGCTTACCGAGACAAATGGCGTTCTCGGCTCAACGCCCTCGGTAGCGCGGAGAAACTGGGAGAGGAAGTGCTCGAATGTCAACGCTTTTTCGGCGATTGCGTGAAAGAACTCTCCGCAGTCATAGAAGGCGAACCTTTGCCGAGCGATCCGCCCAGGGATCAGTATTACAGCGAGTGCGTGAGACTTAACGAACTCGGCGTGAGCGCGGACGGTACGGAGCGGAGGCTCAGCGACGAGGAGCTCGACATACTGCTTACCCAACTGGGGAATAAATAGCGAATCGTATTGACTTAATTTAATATTTAGAGTATATTTTTATTATTCCGTAATTTCGGAAAGCACCGTTTTTCGGTAAGGAGATAATATGGCGTTGAAGCGCGAAGACGTAGCGGAAAACAGAAAATGGGATCTTTCTTCGCTGTTTAAGAGCGAAAAAGATTACGACGATTTGAGCGTAAAGGTAGCGGAGAAACTGAAGGAAATTTCCGCTTACGAAGGTAAACTCGACGAGAACAACGCGCTCGCCTGTCTGCGCCTTTCGTCGGAGATAGGACGCGCGCTCGAAAGACTTTACGTTTACGCCAATCTTATCAAGGACGAGAACACCGCCGACCCCGTAGCGCAGGCTAGAGCCGAGAAAATAGGGATACTCGCCGCCAAGTGTTCTTCGGCGACTTCCTTCATCGGCGCGGAGCTCGCCAAATTCCCCGTGAAAACATTGCGCCGCATGGCGGAGAATGAGGAATTCGAAGCTTTTTCGGTGATGCTTAACGACGTTATCCGCGAGAAAAAGCATATTCTTTCGGCAAAGGAAGAAAAAATCATGTCGGAAATATCCGCTTTTACCGGAGATTTTCGCAATATCTTCATGATGTTCGACAATGCCGACGTCAAATTCGGCAAAGTCTGCGTGGACGGCGAGGACGTCGAGCTCACGCACGGCGCGTATTCGGTGCTTTTGCAGAACCCGTCGCAAGAGGTGCGTCAGAAGGCTTTCGAAACCTATTACGCCTCTTACCGCGCGTCGCTCAATACCGTCGCGGCGACCTACGCGGGATCGGTCAAAAAGGATTGCACGATGTCCGCGCTCCGCGGATTCCCCTCCGCTCTCGCAAGAGCGTTGTACGCGGACGACATAAAAGATTCCGTCTACGACAATCTGATCTCCGCCGTCCACGGCGCGACGCCCGCCGTTCACGACTATATCCGTTACCGCAAGAAAGCGCTCGGTCTTAAGGAGCTTCACATGTACGATCTGTATGTGCCGATAACCGAGGATTACAGATTGGAAATGGAATACGACGACGCTTACGCGCTCGTAGAAGATGCGCTCGCGCCGCTCGGCGCGGAATACCGCGAGCTTCTCGAAAGGGCGCGCGCGGAACGCTGGATAGACGTAGAAGAAACCGTCAACAAGAGATCCGGCGCGTATTCGTGGGGAATGTACGACAGCAATCCTTACGTGCTTCTGAATTACAGGAAGACGGCGCACGACGTATTCACGATAGCGCACGAGCTCGGACATTCGATGCACAGCCATTATTCCCGCACGAGCCAATGTTATGAGAAGTCCGATTACAGCATTTTCGTTGCGGAGATAGCCTCCACGGTGAACGAAGTACTGCTGTTGAAATATCTTATTTCTAAAGCCGACGGCAAGGCGCGCAAATATCTATTGTCGTACTACCTCGATATGTTCAGGACGACCGTATTCCGTCAGACGATGTTTGCGGAATTCGAGAAATTCGCTCACGAACTCTACGAAGCGGGTTCGCCGCTCACCGCAGAGAATATGAGCGCCGAATATATGCGCCTCAATAAATTCTATTACGGCGACGGCGTGATATCGGACGACGACATAGCCATAGAGTGGGCGCGCATACCGCACTTCTACAATGCGTTCTACGTGTACAAGTACGCTACGGGTATGATCTCCGCGGTCAATATCGCGTGGAAACTGCTCAACGAAAAGGGCTACGTAGACAAATACAAAGCGTTCCTTTCGGCGGGCGGCTCGCTCTACCCGCTGCCCACTCTCGCGCTTGCGGAAGTGGACCTTACGAAGAAAGCGCCTTTCGCGTTCGCGATGCGCGAATTCAAAGACGCGCTCAAAGAGATGAAAAAACTATGAAAAAAACCGCCGCGATCTTCAAAGCGGGCGTTGTCCTGCTCGCAATAGCCGCAATAATCGTAATAGTTTACGGTTCGGTAGCTATAGCTACGTTTTCACGTGCCGACGTCAAGGTTTACGACGGCGGCAAGCCGACCGCTTCGCCGGTGGAAATAATATACAATTCCCTGATGTTCACGGACGGGAGCTACCGGTACGGCATACAGGTGTACGTAGACGTTGACTCCGTTACGGCGAACGTAAGTTCCGCGGTAGCCGAAGCGCAGATCGAAGAAGCCGTTAAGGCGAAGCTCAAAGCTGTTTCCGATCGCTTCAAGGAGGCAGGCATGCGCGTCGATTACGACGAGGAAGGATTTTTCGTTAACGCAGTGCTTGCGGAATACTCCGGAGCGGAGGAAATGTCGATAGCCAACGGCGAAACGGGCTATGACGTCGGGACGTCGTCGGGCACGGTGTATAACGGATTTTTCTTTTCCGATTACGTGGTAAGCTATCGGACGGCGTTTGCCGACGCCGAGGCGGACAATTACCTGAATTACGTATACGGAGAACTGACGGCGGACGGTCTGCTTCCTCTTTCGGATATAGATTTCGTATTCAATTACGGCACGGCGTATTCGACCAAGCTTATCGAGTCGGACGCCGATTACGTGTATGTTTTCAAATCTCCGGACGGTAAGCAGAGTTACGTGCACGAATTCAGAATGTCCGTAGACGAGCGCGCGAGAGAGATCACCCTCGTTCAGCACTCGCCCAATACCGCAAGCTGGTATCTTATCGTCATCACGGCGGCGCTTATCGTCACCGGCGTAACGTTCGTAGTCGTCGGCATAAAACGCGCGCGGGAGAATTGAAAATAACAACGAAATATCGCACTTTGTACTACGGAGAAAATTCCAATGAGTGAAAAAGAGATCAACGAATCAAAACAGGGGTACAGACAATATCCCAACAATTTCGGGGCGGAGCAGTACGTTCTTTGCTGTATGCTTATAGACGGCGAGGTGCTTGCCGACGTCGCGCCTACGATAAATTCCGATTATTTCTATAATCCGAGGCACAAGATCATTTTCGAGGCGGCGCAATCGCTTTTCAACAGAGGCGTTACCGTCAACGTCATTACGGTGAACGACGTTCTTACCAAGACCAACAAGACGGACATAGACATGCTCGGCTATCTTACCGATCTTACGCAGATAACTCCGAGCGCCGTCAATTACCGCGATCATCTCGACATCCTGCGCCGCGATATGATCATGCGCAGGCTTATCGCGATAAGTAAGGAGATAGCCGAGGACGCATATACTTCGCAGGACGCGGACAAATCGGTCAATAACGCCGAGCGCCTCGTCTACGGTATCAACCTCGCGGCTACCGCGAGCGGACTCGAGCACATCGAGGCGCCGAGCTCGCGTTTCCTGAGAAGGCTCGAACAGATGGCTATAAATCCCGCCGCGCGCAAAGGACTTAAAACTCATTTCCCGATCTTCGACAAGATCACGAACGGACTTCAGCCTTCGAGTCTTATAATACTTGCCGCGCGTCCGTCCGTAGGTAAAACTTCGTTTGCTTTGAATATTATATCGAATATCATCAAAGAGCACGAGGACGCGGTGGTGGCGATGTTCTCTCTCGAAATGTCCGCCGAACAGCTAGTGCAGAGAGTGCTTGCGACGAATACCGGCGTGGACATGGGTAAACTGAGCAGCGCGCGCCTCAGCGAAAGCGACCAGTCGGAGCTTTGGAGCGCGCACGTGGAAGCTTCGAATTGCAGGATATATTTCGATTCGACTTCGATGCAGACGCCGGGAAACATCGCGAGTAAGTGCAGACGCCTTAAATCCATGACCGCGGACAAGCGCCTGGATCTCGTGATAGTGGACTATCTCCAGTTAATGGCGAACGATAAGGACAAGATACGTTCCTCTTCGAGCAGACAGACCGACGTTTCGGACATAAGCCGTATGATGAAGATAATGGCGATGGAATTACAGTGCCCCGTGATAGCGTTGTCGCAGATGTCGAGAAGCATCGAAGGGCGCGACGACAAGCAACCGAGGCTTTCGGACCTGCGCGAATCGGGAGCGATAGAGCAGGACGCCGATATGGTCATGTTCCTTTCGAGGGAAAACGAGGAGGAAAAGACCAAAGAGGCGTGCAATATCATACTGGATATAGCCAAGCACCGTAACGGCGAACTTGCGCAGATAAGATACGTATGGGAGGGGCGTCACGTGCGCTTCACCGAGTCGTCCGACCAGACCATTTATACTTTCCCGAAAACTGCAAGCAAGAAAAAGCAGCAGTCGTCGGAGGATTGAAGTCCGTAGCATAGAAAGTTCGTAAGGAATAACGTAGCCCGTACCCGATATAATATGGTATGGGCTTTTCTGTTGCTGTCAAAGAAATAATGTTGGATAAGATTACTTTCAGCGCGGGCGAAACGGTATTCATCGAAGGTCACCGCGGCATATCGTCGTACTCTCCGGAAGAAACGGTGATACGTATAACCGGCGGCACCGTCACGATCAAGGGCGACGCGCTCGAAATATGCGAAATGAACGCGGACGAGTTGCTCATAAAGGGCAGGATAAGCGGTATAGATAGGAGAAAGAAAGGTGAATAGATGGGCTAAACCGTTATTAAGCTCGCAAAATTCGGAAGAAAAGACGGGTATATTTGCGGGTAAAGCGGAACTTTGCAGCGAAGGGGCTCCCGCGTACACGTTGAACCTTCTTACCGGCGGCGGGGTAAAGGTGCGCGACGTCAGGATCGACGGCGATAAAATGCGCTTTTCAGTTACGGAAGCGGAGCTTCCGCAGGCGGAAAAGATACTTTCGGAAAACGACAGGGTCTACCGGGTCGTGAAAGCGGGCGGACTCAAGCGCCGCGCTAAGGAATTCGTCGGGCGTTATGCGCTTATTGCCGGCGTATTGATATCCTGCGCGCTTACCTACGTTTACAGTACGCTCGTAGCGGAGGTGGAGATACGCGGGAACGCTCTCGTGTCCGAAGAGGTCATCGCCGCGGCGGTATCCGAGTACGTCGAAACGCCACGCTTGTTTGCATATCCCGACCTCGAAAGTATAGAAAAAGCGGTGTTAAGATGCGACGGAGTGGCGTATGCGAAAGTTGTCAGAGAAGGTAAACGCATAGTTGTAGAAATCGTTGAGGAGCTTCCCGAAACAGAAATAACGGATACCCAAAATCCTATTCCCGTACTTGCACGCGAAAGCGGAGTGATAACGCGCATAGTGACGTTGAGGGGGACTGCGGAAGTGGAATGCGGCGATACGGTGAAAGCGGGCGACGTCCTCATCGCGCCCTACGTTTCGGCGGGCGAGAACGACCCCGTACCCGTGCGTGCCATGGGCATAGTGGAGGCGAAAGTCACGCGCGTCGAACAGCTGGAATACGCCGACGAAGAGACGTTTGCCTTACGCGCCGCAACGGATATCGAGGCGCGCAAAAACGAATTCTGCGCTTCGCTTGCCGAGTACGAAATCTTTGTCGGTTCGTCATTTAACGTGAAAAAGCTGGACAAAAGCGTTGTAATAAGTATATACTATGAAGTAATAACGCGCATTTCGTAATGTGCGATCGTGCGGGTGCGCCCGCATATATACATACGAAAGGATTAAATATGGCTAACACTAAGATCCGGAAAAACAGACTAGCTTCACCTGCAGGTCTTACCGACCGCAAAGTAAGACTGATCGCCGTTCAGGTGCTGTTTATGATAGGGGTTTCGCTTATACTCGCAATGCTCGTACGCCTCGTTTCTCTCGATAACGTGAGCGGCGCGGAAGACATATTTAACGGCAAGGTATGGCTTCAGATACTTATACTTACGGTCATAATGGCGATCATTATGTCCACGCTTTTGCTTTACGCATATTACGTGAGGAAGGACGCCGACGACTCCAAACATAAGCTTCTTCCCGTCCTCGCTACCTCGGTCACTCTTACGTTCGCGCTCGCGCTCGTGTTCGGAAGGCTTATTTCTCTGTACGCAGCTCCGCTCACTCTCTGTTCTCTGCTCGTCGCGGCGCTTATCGACAAGCGCGTCGGCGTTGTGACCAACATCCTTATTTCGCAGGCGTTCTATCTTACCTACGTTTTCGTTTTCGGAAGCGCAAAAGTGGTGGAAAGCTCCGCGGCGCTTATCACATCCATGGTGGCGTCAATCTTCCTTATCGTATTCATAGACAAAGCCGATAACCGCCTCAAATTCACGTTGACGGGCTTCATCGTAGGCATCTGCACGGCGGTGCTTCCGATACTTATCAACCTCGTCATCGATTCTTCCGACGCCGCCGCTATTCTGATGAGCGGACTCTGGAGCTTCGTTTCGGTGGTGCTGTCGATAGGTTTGTTTATGATAATTCTGCCCGTTATGGAGTTCCTTTTCCGACTCGATACCGGTTTCCGTCTTGCGGAATTGTGTTCGCTCGACAATCCTTTGCTTAAAAGACTTGCGCAGGAAGCTCCCGGAACGTTCAACCACAGTATGGTCGTCGGTAATCTCGCGGAGCTTTGCGCCGACGCGATAGGGGAAAACAGTCAGCTCGCCAAGGTCTGCGCCTATTATCACGACGTGGGCAAGACCAAAAATCCGCAATATTTCATCGAGAACCAGAAAGGTTATAACCCTCACGACGACGTTATTCCCGAGGTAAGCGTTTCGATGATAGTCAGCCACGTTACCGAAGGAAGCGCGATGTTGCGCAAAGAAAGACTGCCCGACATCGTTGCGGACGTGGCGCTACAGCACCACGGCACGACGCCCGTCAATTATTTCCTTTATAAAGCGCAGAATTTTACAGAGGACGACCTCGACAAAGCGGGATTCAGCTATCCGGGTCCCAAACCGCAGACTAAAATCGCGGCGATAATCATGATAGCGGACACCGCGGAAGCGGCTAGCCGTGCCGTGTCGGGACTCAAGACTCCCGAAAGCTACCGCGCCTTCGTGCACAACATCATTAAGCAGAAAGCCGATTCCGACCAGTTCAGCGAGTGCGCGATAACCTACAAAGACCTGCAGATAATCGAAGATACGCTTGCTACCGCGATACCTTCCATTTATCACGGCAGGATAGAGTATAACAATAACAAAAAAGACAAATGACCCGCTACTCCCCCAAAAAAGCGGGGAAGGCGTGTCGCTACGAAGAATAACAACGGTCAGATTTTATATATGATTAACGTTTACGACGCCGGCAAATTCGGCAATATCGTCACTAAAGCGGTAAGCGGCGCGTTACGCCGTTTCGGTATAGACGCGGACAGCGTAGAAGTCGAGATAGGCTTCATCGACGCGGAGCGCATGCGCGCGACAAACGCGGAAGCGCGCGGCGCGGACTCCGTTACCGACGTACTGAGTTTTCCCGCGCTCGAAGTAAAGCTTCCTTTCGCCGCCGAGGATTATCCCGACGATCGCGATCCCGAAACGGGAGCGGTCATGCTCGGCGAAATTTATATTTGTCCCGAACGCGCTTTCGCGCAAGCCGCCGAGTACGGACATTCGCTTTCCCGCGAAGCGGCGTTTTTGAGCGTGCACGGTATGCTTCATCTGCTCGGTTTCGATCACGAAGACGAGGCCGAACGCGAAGAAATGGAAAAATTACAGGACGAAATACTCGATTCCGAGGGCATTACTCGCGATTACGAGGACGGACTCACTGCGGAGGACGCTTTTTGCGACGAGGAAACGGGCGACACGGAAGGCGGGAACGAGAGGGAGATCGCGGAACGTTCGGGCGTCGCGGTCATACTGGGCAGACCAAATGCCGGTAAGTCGACGCTCATAAACGCCATAGTGGGCGAAAAAGTGGCTATCGTAAGCTGGAAGCCGCAGACGACGCGCAACAGGATAATCGGCGTATATAACGCGCCCGGACTTCAGATCGCTTTCGCGGACACGCCCGGTATCCATAAACCCAAGAAC
>JADINF010000017.1 GCA_017694145.1 Candidatus Stercoripulliclostridium pullicola | reverse complement strand
GCTCGCCGCAAGGTTCGCCTTCGGCGGCGCGGAGGCGCAGAAGGCGCCCCTCGAAAAAGAAGGGGTGGAAGTCGACGGCTACTTCGTCGATTTGGAGAAATACGGTTATGGCGGTTAGAGAGGAGAAGATTGACGGTATCACGTACAGATACGTCAAGCGCAAAAACATGCGTCGCATAAGATTGAGCGTGACCGCCGACCGTACCGTCAGGGTAAGTATGCCGTATTACGTCACGTTCGAGGAAGCGAAGAAATTCGCGCTCTCTAAGTTAAGCTGGATTCGCGCCAAGCTTGCCGACTCGTCCGCCTGTTCGCCCACCGTCCTCCGCGGCGGGGAAGGATTCGTATATTTCGGAAGATCTTATCCTCTCGCAATCGAGGAAGGAACAAAATATAAATTCGAGTTCAGGGACTCCGTAGCGGTATTAAAGGAGCCTAAAGACGGAAATACCGATAAAAGAACGGCGTTTATGCGCAAGTGGTTCGCGAAAGAGCTCGAGAAGCGTATAGCGGAAAGGCTTCCTTACTGGGAGAGCGTTTGCGGCATGCGCGCAGAGAAAGTCAGCGTGAGATTCACGACTTCGAAATGGGGCAGCTGCACCTACGACAACAGGATATCGGTGAGCGGATTCATAGCGGAGAAACCTCCGGAGTGTCTCGATTATCTTCTCGTTCACGAACTCATACATACCGCCGTCAAGAACCACGGCAAAAGTTTTTACGAAGCGCTCGAGAGGTATTATCCCGACTGGAAAAGGGTTCGCAAAATATTGAGATCTTAATTTTCGCTATTCGCTTGCGGAGAGAACGGGCACGGATATATAATATCCGCGTTCCGATACGGACGAATGCAGGTGAGACATGATAATCGATTTCCATACGCACATATTTCCGGACGCGCTCGCGGTAAGAGCGATGAGCGCTCTTCAGAACAACTGCCACGGCGAATACAAGCCCGTGCACGACCTTACGCTGCACGGTTTGCTTGCGGCGATGGACAGATTCGGCGTGGACAAGTCGGTGGTGATGCCGGTGAGCACCAAGCCTTCGCAGAGCGCGAAAAACCTTATCTGGGGCGAGAGCATACGTTCGGACAGGATAATACCTTTCGCGGGGATCTTCCCCGAAGCGGAAAGCTGGCGCGAAAATATCGATTACGCGGTAGCGCACGGCTATAAAGGAATCAAACTTCATCCCGAATATCAGAATTTCGAAGCGGGCGACGAGAAGATGTTTCCCTTATACGAGTACGCTCTCGACAAAGGACTTATCATACTTTTCCATGCGGGATACGACCCGATAGGCACTCCTCCCTACAGAAGCAATCCCGCCGCTTTCCGCAAAGTGGTGCGCGCCATGGGCGGCGGCGTGATAGTCGCCGCGCATTTCGGCGGACAGTCGCAGTGGGACGACGTCGAAAAATATCTCGTGGGCGAAAATATTTATCTCGACACTTCGATGGGCACGGAGTATTATTCCGAGGAACAGTTTTTACGTATCGTTCGCGCCCACGGCGCAGATAAAGTGCTTTTCGCTTCCGACTCCCCCTGGAGCGACGCGGGAAAAGAAATTGCCAATATCGAAGCAATGCCTTTGAGCGCCGAGGAAAAGGAAGCCGTTTTTGCGGGCAACGCAAAAAAATTGCTCGGTATCGCGGAATAATTATCCGCTTTCTGAAAAATAAAAATTTTCCTTCCCGCTCTTGCAAAAAACGGGATAATGTTGTATCATATTATCCCCCGCGCAGGTGCGCGGTAATTTACGGAAGGCAGGCGGTATAATGAGCGCTTACGCGATAGCGGTTTTCATCTTCATATTGGCATATTCGTTTTATATGGGAGTGAACGACGGCTCCAACGCCATCGCCACCACGGTCGTTACGCGCGCCGTCCAGCCGCGCACGGCTATCTTGATCGCTGCGCTTATCAATTTTGTTGTGCCGATAGCGGTTTTCCTGCTCGGCATGCTCTCCGTTGCCGACAATATCAGCTACAAACTTATCGCGAACAGCGAATTCGTCGATATTTCCGAGAAACAGGCGTTTTCTTTCGTATTCAGCGGTCTGCTTGGCGCGATCATCTGGGGAGGAATAACTTTCTGCCTCAGGATACCCAACAGCACTTCGCATACTTTGCTCGGCGGCATCATCGGCGCGGGAATCGCCGCGTTCGGATTCAATTCCGTGCAATGGACGGACTACGTTCTTCTGAACGTGGTATTGATGATAGTGCTCGCTCCGGTCGTCGGGCTTATACTCGGATTTATCATAATGAAACTGGTAAGGCTTCTCGCACGTACCGCCAACCGCGGTATCAACAAAATAATGGTGCTTTTGCAGAGGATAAACCTTCTCATTCTCGCGAGCTCTTTCAGCAGCAACAACGCGCAGAAATCGATGGGTATCTTTTTCCTGCTCGGAGCGGTGGGACTTACCGCGTACAGCTCGTCCAACGTGCCCGTATGGATACCGATCTCGATAGCGAGCGCGCTCACTCTCGGGTTGTTGCTCGGCGGCTATCGCGTCATAAATACCGTGGGTCGCAAAATATATAAATTACAGCCCGTACATTCCGTGGTAGCGCAATTCACCACGAGCCTTGTCATGATTACGGCGACTTCGCTCGGTATCTCGCTCAGCACGGGGCAGATAATGTCCTCGTCGATAATGGGCGTGGGCGCCGCCGAAAGAATAAGCGGCGTGCACTGGAATACCGCGATACGCATTCTGGTGAGCTGGATGCTTACGCTCCCTTGCTCCGCGGGAATGGGCGCGGTGTTGTATCTTCTCGTAGGTAAAGCCATTTTCGGGATATAAGTCGGAATAAAGGAGGTTTTCGGACATGAAGTTTCTGGACAGATTCAGGAAAAACAAGGAACCCGATTTCTTCGAACTGCTGACGAAGCAGGCGGAATTCATCAATAAAGGCGTCAGGCTTCTCAACGAGTACTGCATCACGCACGACGAAAGCATCGCCGACGCGGTGGTGAAAGCGGAAGACGACGGCGACATGGTGCGCCGCGTACTCGTCGACGATATGAACAAGACCTTCATAACGCCGTTCGACAGAGAGGATCTTTTCAAACTTTCCGCCAAGCTCGACGAAGTGCTCGACTACGCCAAAACTTCCGTTGACGAGATAAGGCTTTTCAAAATAACGCCCGACGACGAAATGACGGAGATAACTACCGCGCTCCACGAGATGAGCGAGCATATAATCCTTGCGGTATCCAATATCGAAAGGCACGAAGCCATAGCGAGGGACGAAGCCATTTACGTTAAGAGAATGGAGAACAAGGTAGGGGATCTCACCGTGCAGGCGCTCGAAAAACTTTTCGACACCGCGGATTTCCGCTCGATATTCAAATATCGCGAGATATACCGTCATCTCAATCAGACCGCGGACATAGCGGACGAGGCGATGGACTGTCTGCTCAAGATACTCGTCAAGAAATAAAATCCTTTATGGCAAAAAACAACTTTTTCGCATACCTGAACAGGATGAAATATATCGAGCGCTGGTCGCTGATGCACTCCACGGTCAAAGAAAACGTAATGGAGCACAGCGAGCAGGTAGCGCAGATAGCGCATGCGCTCGCGACGATCAACAACGTCGTATACGGCGGGAGCGTCAATGCGGACAGGTGCGTGACGCTCGCGGTATTCCACGAAGCGAGCGAAGTGATCACCGGCGATCTGCCCACACCGATAAAGTATTACAACAACGAAATAAAAGTAGCGTATAAAGGGCTCGAAGGGGTGGCGAACGAAAAGCTGCTTACGATGCTTCCCGAGGAAATGCGCGAGCGTTACCGCGCGGCGATCTCGCCGGACGCGGCAAGCGAGGAATACCGTATCGTAAAAGCCGCCGACAGGCTGGCAGCTTATATCAAATGCGTGGAGGAGATGAAGTCCGGCAATAAGGAATTCGCCAAAGCGCTCAAAACGATAGAAGCCGACATAAAAGCAATCGGTATGCCCGAAGCGGAATATTTCGTAAAGAATTTTTTGCCCGGATTCAGGCTTACGCTCGACGAGTTGGACTGATTTAGGAGGCTTCGATACGAAGAATTGTTGCGGGCGCGGTGCGCCCGTTAAAATTTTATACTTTATTTTAATTTTGCGGTATTGAAAACGAATTTGACTTATGTTACACTCTATTTGTATGTTTTCGAGGAGAAATTGCCGGAATGTTGAAGTGGCTACGTAAATTTTTCGAGTACAAACCCGACAGGGAAGTGCAGAACAAAGAGCTTGTGGATTTTGCCATAGGCGTTGCGGGACAGAATCAGGCTTACAATATAGTCAGCAGTTGGTTCATGTATTTCTGCACGGACGTGCTTTTTATGAATACGCTTTTCATAGGCACGGTGCTCGGCGCGATGCGTATATGGGACGCGATCAACGACCCGCTCGTCGGTACGATAGTGGACAGACACGTTTTCAAGAACGGCGAAAAACTGCGTCCGTTCCTTAAGATCACCGCTATCCCGATAGGTATTCTTACCGCGTTGATGTTCGTGGACTGGGGAATGCCTAAGTCCTGGACGGGCGTTTACATTACGATCGTGTACTTCCTCTGGGACTTCCTGTATTCCTTCCAGGATCTTTCGATGTGGGGAATGACCGCGATGATATCCACGCACTCGTCGGAGCGCGCCCGTGCCGCGCAGTTCGGACGCATAGGCGCGATGGTGGGCGGCTGGATACCGGGACTTATCCCTCTCATGATAGATTATCTTCCCGATTTCGGCATTTCGGAGCTTGCGATATTTACCACGCTCGGCGTATTGATGGGTATCGGCGGTATGTCTATATCCATGTTCAGCGCTAAAGCGAAGGAGCGTTCCCCCGTCTATACCCCAGATTGCTCGCTCGCAGAATCGTTAGGGCTCATTTTCAAGAACAAGATAGCGATGTCGCTCGTTATCGCGAGTATTTTAAGCAACTTCACCCTCGCCGTGCAGGACGTGTACTTCTTCAAATACATGGTATCCGTCAACATACTGGGTTTTCAGATGGACGGTATGACGGTTAAATTCTTTTACGGCATACTTGTAGGGCTTCCGGGGACTCTGATGATGTTCGTCGCGACCTGGTTCGCGCGGAAAATAGGCGGAATGAAGCGTGTGCTTATCCTCGGCACTTCTATGAATATAATTATGCGCGTGATATCCTATTTCATAGGGTTCGAGGGCTGGCGAATATTCATAGTAATAGGGCTTATGGCGCTTGCGGGAATACCGAATAACCTTAACGGTATCGCTTCGACCGCGATATGGGGCGACAGTATCGATTATATGGAGTGGAAGACGGGACACCGCAGCGAAGGAAGCGTATTCGCGCTTCAGAACCTCGTGGCGAAAATAGGTACGGCTCTCAGTACCTTTACCACGGGTCTTACGCTCACGATAATGAATTTCGACGCTACCAAGTACGATCAGGGGCTTCCGCAGGATCCGCTGTTCTATAAACTGATATGGCCGTTCTTCATGCTCGCGCCCGCGCTCGGCTCCGTATTCTATCTTATACCGCTTCTTTTGCTCAAGTACGACGAGAAACAGAAAGCGGCGGTGGAAAAAGAACTCTATGCGCGAAGACACCGCGCCGAACTCGAAGCGGAAGCGTCGCCCGACGGCAACGTGCTCGACATGCCTATTTATTGACGGCAGGCGTTGCATAACGTGTTTCAAGTTGACAGTGACGAAAGGGGAGGTCGCACTTCGCGACCTCCCCTTTCTATGGGGGAAATAAAGAAAGTGGGTATGGTCTACGAATATTCTATCATCAGCTTATCCGCGATAAGCGCGATGAGTTCGCCGTTAGTGGGCTTCTCGCCTTTGGCGAAGATTTTTATGCCGTAAATATTGTTGATGTTTTCTATTTTGCCGCGCGACCAGGCGACCTCTATGGCGTGCCGTATGGCGCGTTCCACTTTCGACGGACTCGTGGCGAATTTATCCGCTACCGCGGGATAAAGCTCCTTCGTGATATTGTTGATCATTTCGGGAAGCTTAACGGTCTGCTTGACGGCTTCTCTGAGGAATTGATAGCCTTTGATATGAGGCGGTATCCCCGCCGATATGAAGATGTTGGCGATGCGTTCGTCCAGAGCCCGTTCGCGGGAGAGTTTCAATTCTATCTGCTTGTTGTTCTTCTCGGTGCCGCTCGCTTCTATTATCGCGTCGGCGATATATGCGCAACCTCTTGACGGATTGACGAGCGCGTCGGCGTAGGCACCCTCGCCGTTCCCTTCGGTTATTATCACTACGGTAGGGGATTCGGGTATCGCTTTTACGAATTCCGTGAAATTCTTGAGCTCGGCGACGTCTTTCGTCCCGTATACCGCGACTGCCGCAGGCGCGCGCTCGTTGAGCACGCTTCGGGCTTCTACGTAACCGTCGGCTGCCGCCGTCACCTTGAGTTCGAGCGGACGCGCCATCTTCAATCCCTGTAATTCCGCATTGGGAAAACCTACCGCAAGGCAGGAAACAGCGTTCATACTATACAATCCTCCGATTCAATTCTTCCCTGTATTCTTTTTCCCGGATATTCACCCGACTTTACGGGTCTTTTGCGTAAATAACGTTCGCGTTTGACGAATGTTAGCATTTTTTGTTTGCGTTCACATTATAGCACGCTCTTTTTCGGGGCGCAAGCTATTTTTGTAAAAAATTATGTCGAATAATTTATTATTTTGTAAAAAAATATCCCGAACGGCGTTCTGCGGGTATCCGTAATTAGTAGGATAAAATGCGTCAAACGGTTGACTTTGCCGCTTTAGCGTGATAAATTATTATCGTCTATAACGACAAGGAGGCTATTAAGATGAAAAAAATTTTAACCGTTCTTATTATCGTCGTGCTGTGTGTGGCGACCGTATTGACCGCCGTGGCGTGCACTTCTTCCGAGCTCAATTTCGGTAAAAAGCTCGTCAAGACCAACGCGATGATAGATATTCTCACCGAACTCACGTCCAAGACCGCCGACGTAGGCATTATGGACAGCATAATGGCGAACTATTATCTCACCATCAATCCCACTTACGCTTCGCAACTCCAACTCGTGGAAGGACTCGTGCTTGCGGAAGAGGAGTACGGCATAGCCGCCCGTAAGAACGCGAAATCCACTATATATAAAGTCAATTACGCGCTCAAAGCGCTCAAAGCCGACGGCACCGTCAACGAGATAGCCGCCAAATACGGTCTCGTCAACGAACTCGTTATCGACGGAAACGCCGATATAGGCAGCGAACCTACCGACGCCGACTGGAGCGAGATCGTCGCTGACGGCAAAATTAAAATAGGATATACCGTATTCGCGCCCATAGCTTATACCGACACCAACGGTAAACTTATCGGATTCGACACCGAGCTCGCCGAAGCCGTTGCCGAATACTACGGCTTGACTGCGGAATTCGTAGAGATACAGTGGGATTCCAAGACAATGGAGCTCGAAAGCAAAAGCATCGACCTTATCTGGAACGGCATGACCATCACCGACGAGATCCAAGCCACTTGCGAAATAAGCATTCCGTACCTTCAGAACCGTCAGGTCGCCGTCATCCGTAAGGCGGACGCCGATAAGTATACCAAAGACACTTCGACGATGAGCGACGCCGTTATCGCCGCCGAGAGCGGTTCCGCAGGTCAGGCGGTCGTCGAGAAATAATTAAGTAACGGAGATCTGATCCGATGCAACCGGAATTCTCGTATGTTCTGCAACATCTGATGTCGGGATTCGGCGTCACTTGTACGATATTCTTCTTAACGCTCGTCATGGCGCTCCCGTTGGGGCTCCTGATAGCGTTCGGTTCGATGTCGAATTTCAAGCCCGTAAGACTTATCACCCGCGCTTTCGTGTGGGTGATAAGAGGAACTCCGCTTATGTTGCAGGTAATAGTCGTGTTTTACGGACCGGGGCTGTGGTTCGACACCCCGGTCAGTTCGCGGCTCACGGCGGTAGTGATAGCGTTCGTCATCAACTACGCCTGTTATTTTTCGGAAATATACCGCGGCGGTATAGAAAGCATCACCCGCGGACAGTACGAAGCGGGCGCGGTGCTCGGCATGACCAAGACGCAGATATTCTTCCGCGTGATACTTTTGCAGGTCGTGAAGCGCATCATACCGCCGATGTCAAACGAGATAATAACGCTCGTCAAGGATACTTCGCTTGCCCGCGTCATCACCGTCGCGGAACTTATCAAGGAAGCGCAGGAGATAGTCAATATCTACGGCATACTGTGGCCGATTTTCTTCACGGCGGTATTCTATCTTATATTCGTGGGAATATTGACGCTTCTGTTCAATTTCCTCGAGAAAAAATTATCCTATTTCAAGGCGTGATATGGCGTTACTGGAAGTAAAAAACATTTCAAAAAATTTCGGTTCCACGAGCGTGCTCAAGGATATCAACTTCGAGGTGGAGAAGGGCGAAGTGCTCGTGCTCATCGGCTCGTCCGGTTCGGGCAAGACCACTCTTCTGCGCTGCCTCAATTTCCTTGAAACGCCCGACACCGGGAGAATAATACTGAACGGAGAAACTCTCGTCGACGCGGGCTCAGGCTCGAAGCGCGAGAGCGAAAGCGGTATACGCAAAAAAAGATTGCATTTCGGAATGGTATTCCAGAGCTTCAATCTTTTCTCGCAGTATAACGTGTTGCGCAACGTGACGCTCGCGATGGACATATTGTCGAAAGAGTCTTTGAAAAAGCCTTCGCCGTTCAGATTGGGCGAATTGAGGGAATACCGCAGAAAATGCGCAGAGATATATGCCGAAAACGAAAAGAAGGCGCTCGCGCTGATAGAAAGGGTAGGGCTCATAGACAAGGTGAAAAATTATCCCTGCGAGCTTTCCGGCGGACAATGCCAGCGCGTGGCGATAGCGCGCGCACTCGCGCTGAGCCCGGACATCCTGTGCTTCGACGAACCGACGAGCGCGCTCGATCCGGAGCTTACCGGCGAAGTCCTTAGAGTCATCAAAGGACTCAAGTCGAGCGACAGAACGATGATAGTGGTCACCCACGAGATGGAGTTCGCCCGCGGCGTAGCCGACAAAGTGATATTTATGGCGGACGGAGTTATCGAGGAAACGGGTACCCCCGAAGAAGTTTTCGGCAACCCGAAATCGCCGAAGACGAAAGCGTTTTTGAGTAAAGCTTCGGAGGTGGTGTGATGGAAAACAAAGAGATAGCTATCGCACGTCTGTACGAAGTGCTTGCGGGCATATCCGACGCGAAAGATTGCGCACTATTCTTGGAAGATCTGTGCACGCATAAGGAAATAGAACAAATGGCTCAACGGGTGAAAGCAGCCGAACTTCTGCTCGACGGCAAGACTTACGCGCAGGTAATAGCGGAGACGGATATTTCTTCCGCTACTTTGAGCCGCGTTTCGCGCTGTATCCGTTACGGCGACGGAGGATATCGCCGCGTATTGAAAAAGGACGGTAACGAGTGATCCTTTCCGTTTAGCGTCTGCTTTGACCGCTTACCGCCCCACGGGGCGGTTTTATTTCGAGGAGCCGGAGTTGAAGCGTAAAAAGGCTTAAAAATGCGTATTGACGAAACCTTTATTTGGTATTATAATGATTTTACAGTGTTAATTTACTGTTTTCAAAAAAAACTCAATAAAAGGAGATTTCATAATGAGAAAAGCATTTATTTGCCCCACCAAGTACGTACAAGGCGAAGACGAGCTTCTTAACCTCGGTTACTTCGTCAAAACCTTCGGCAAGAGAGCTCTGCTCATCGCGCATAAGGACGACTCCGCCCGCGTTCAGGCTAAACTCGACGCAACCGCCGCGCAGTACAAGATCGAGTTCATCAAAGTGGACTTCACCGGCGAGTGTTCCCGTCAGGAAGTGGCAAGACTTCAAAAGATAGCCAAAGAGAACAAATGCGCTTGCACGATAGGGCTCGGCGGCGGTAAAGCAATCGACACCGCGAAATGCGTAGCCGAAGGCAACGCCCTCATTATCTGCCCCACCATAGCGGCGACCGACGCGCCCACTTCACACTCCGCAGTTCTTTACACTCCGGACGGCGCGTTCGACGATTACGCATACTTCAAGCAGAGCCCCAGCGTGGTGCTCATCGATACCACCGTTATCGCCAACGCTCCCGTGCGTTTCCTCGTATCGGGCATGGGCGACGCGCTCTCCACTTATTTCGAAGCCCGCGCCAACGTTCAGTCCTACGGTAACGTCAACGCCGGTCTTCCCTGCGGCGCCAACCGCACCAAGGGAACGCTCCTCGCC
>JADINF010000016.1 GCA_017694145.1 Candidatus Stercoripulliclostridium pullicola | reverse complement strand
CGCAAGCCTAGCTTCCTCTATCCCTTTTATAGGTAATACGACCGCTTCGGAACCGCATGCTATCAGGAGATTGTCCGCATAATGCTTATCTCCCGCCGCGCTCACCGCGATCCTGCCGTTTTCGATACCTTCTATGTAACCCGCGGCTTTTACCGTTTCCGCGCCCGCCGATTTCACCGAGGCGCGCACCCCCGCCGTAAGAGTGCGTACCACTTTCGTCTTACGCGCTACTACCGCGGCGTGATCGATCGCGGAGTCCGAAGCGCGTGCGCCGTAACGGGCGGCGTGCGCGGCGTAGTCGGCTACCTTAGCCGCCTGTAAAAAAGTTTTGGAAGGGATACAGCCCGAATTCAGGCATACGCCGCCCATGTCGGCTTTCTCGATGAGCAGGGTACGCATTTTTTTTGCGGCTATCTCCGCCGCTCTGTATCCGGCGGGTCCTCCGCCCAATATTATCAACCCGTATTCAGCCATGTGCCCTCCGCGCGGTACGCGCCCGATTTTTATTACAGATATATGATAACATATATTTTCTTCCGTTCAAGTATAAATCGATTACCGTCTTCCGTAAAATATTATAAATTCGCACGCAACAAAAAAGAGCCCGCTTGCTTGGCTCTTTTAGTATTTGTGGAGGAGGGATTGAGAAATTAAATTTTAATTGGTTTACACAAGAATCTATTTTTACACCCGGCAAGCGCGGACTTTATGTCCTCTGGGTTCCGTGTATCTTCTTGATGATACAAGTTTACCAAGCCTTTATGAAAAGTAAAGGGATTAAGGATTGAATGTTGTGTGAACTTCCATTGTATGGAAGTAAAAGCTCTATCGCTTGCCAAGAAATCCTCCGAGTGATATCATAATTTACATGGGAAAGACGGAATTTGTATTTTTCGATATGGACGGAACGCTTCTCGATACGCTCGAGGATCTGCACGAAGCGCTCAATCATACGCTTGCGGAAATGGGATATCCTCTCAAAACTTTGGAGGAAACCCGTAATTACGTCGGCAACGGAATTTTCTGCCTTGTCGAAAGGGGCTTGCCCGAAAGCGCAAAGCACCTTGCAAAAGAGGGAAGCGAGCGGTTCAAGAAATATTACCGCGCGCACCTTACCGTGAATACGCGCCCGTACGAAGGGATAGAGGAGCTTATCGAAGCGCTTGAGGAGCGCGGGATAAGGACGGGTATCGTGTCCAATAAGTCGCAACAGCCGCTCGAGGAACTCGCGGAATACTTTTTCAAAGGGAAGCCGGAGGTAGTTACGGGATTTACAGACGGTATTCCCGCCAAACCCGCTCCCGACATGCTGTTTGCGGCGATGGAAGCGGTGGGCGCCGACAAGGAAAATTCGCTTTACGTAGGCGATTCCGCGGTGGACGTCGAAACGGCGCGCAACGCCGGGGTGAAAGGCGTTTTCTGCGCGTGGGGATTCGCGGGCAGAGAAAGGCTCGAAAAAGCGGGAGCGCGTCCGATAATAGACTCGCCCCGTGAGCTTTTGGAATATCTCGAATAGTTTTCGGCGCTTTTACGGGAGTTGTTTATCCCGCGAAATAATATCCTCTATGATCCCGTAAGCCATCAGGAGCCCCGCTACGGCGGGGCAATATATTATGCTTGCGGGAACCGATTTACCTGTTTCGGAATCCTTTACTCCTTGTTTCGGTATCTCGTCGCTCGCCACTACGGTAAGATGATTTATACCCGAAGCGCGGAGCTCGCGGCGTATGACGCGAGCGAGAGGGCAGTTCGTCGTTTTCGAAATATCCGTAACTCTGAAGCGCGTGGGATCGAGTTTGTTGCCCGCGCCCATCGCGGAGATAACGGGCGTTCCCGAAGCTAAAGCGCGTTTGATAAGGGCGAGTTTGCTTTTTACGGAGTCGATGGCGTCCGCGACGTAGTCGTATGAGCCGAGATCGAAAGAATCCGCCGTTTCTTCCGAGTAGAACTGGTTATGCGCGACGACTTCCGCCGAAGGGTTGATGTCCGCGATGCGCTCGCGCATTACTTCCGCTTTCGGCTTGCCGAGGGTGGAGGTAAGCGCTATTATCTGACGGTTTATGTTGGTTTCCGTAACGACGTCGGAGTCGATGAGATCTATGTGACCGACGCCGCTCCTTGCGAGCGCTTCCGCGACGTAGCCGCCCACTCCGCCTATACCGAATACCGCTACGCGCGCGGAGCGCAGTTTTTCTATACCTTCCTCGCCTATGAGCGCCGCCGTTCTGTCGCTGAACATAGCGTTATTCTTTATCGGAGCCGTCGTCTTCGGCGGCTGCCGCTTCGGGAAGCGTCGCGCTCGTATCTTGTTCGGCTCCCTCTGTTACGAGTTCGCCGCGCCTGATACGCAGTTCTTCGTTTATTGCCTTTTTCTTGGAGCCCACGAGGTCGTATTTCAGTATGGGTATCGCCGCGAGCAGGCTCGTTATGCCGGGTATAACGGTGTAAGCGAAGTATACGCCGCGTTTGGTTTCGAAGGTAAAGTCCGTAGCCGTCGCGGAGTAGCCGACCATATCGCTGAATATCACCGCAAGACAGACCGCCGCGCCGAGTGCCAAGGTGACTTTGATGGAGAAGGAGAGCACGGCGTACGCCACGCCTTCGGTGCGTTTGCCCGTTTTATGCTCGTAATAGTCTACGGAGTCCGCCACCATTATCATGGGCATGATGTTGACCGCGCCGAACTGAAGCCCCATAAGGAAAAGAGTGGGGATGAGCGCCGCGAGGTGGAAATCCGCCCATACCGCCACGAAAAACGCAAGCAACGAGGACAAAAAGCCGTATACGGACATTCCGACGAAAACCTTGCGTTCATCGAATTTTTTGACAAGCAACGGGGTAAGAGCCATCGAGATCATCGTACCTGCCGCGGTGGAGATACCGAGCACGATGATGAGATTCTGACCGCCGAGAAGGGCGTTAGCCGCCTGCACCTGGATAGCCATTGCTCCCTGACGGGCGAAGCCCAGGAAATAGGATATCATCACGAGGAGGAGATATTTATTATTTTTCAGGGCGGAAATCATTTCTTTCGCCGTCATTTTTTCGGCTTTATAGGGGACGCGCTCCTTATTGAAGAAGGCTATGAGCGCGAGCATCGCTGAGCCTATCACGCCGATGGCGACGGCGTTCCAGAGGTATTCCGTTATGCTGAGGGTGCCTTCGATGCCCGCGCCGCCGGGAACGCAAAGGCAGACCACGGGAACGACCACGTAGGGAGCCGCCTGACCGATAGAACGGAAGGTTCCCGAAAAACCTATGAGGTTAGTGCGTTCGGTGGAATCGGGAGTTAGTACTGCGCTCATTGCCTGAGAGGGCACGTCGCCCATGGTCATCGCCATGCTCCACACGGTAGTCGCGACGAAGATATACGCGAGAAGGGCGGGACCTTCGAGGGGTACGTCGATGAAGATCATGATCGTGAAAAGGATAAGCGGCGGAACGGAATAGAGGATAAAAGGTTTAAGTTTTCCGTAGCCTTTATCGGGCTTACGTTCTATGAGGTTGCCGACCACGGGATCGAATATCGCGGAAACTATTTTCGCGGCGAGTATTATGAACGGCACGCTTACGAGAGCTTCGGTAGTGAGCCTTCCCGTCGTGCTGTAGAATTCGAGCTGATAGGAATTGATATAGAAAACCACCATCTGCAGCCCGAAAAGTCCTATCGAATATATAAGGATGTCTTTCAGATTAAGGTATTTTTTTCTCGGTGACGCAGAAACTTCCGCCATAATGCCTCCTTCGATACGGAACGTATCCGATTTATTACATTATCGCATAAAAGGCGGCGTTTTGTAAATAGGAAATTGCGCGTAGCGCGCGTAAAAAACGCGCATGCGCGGCGCGCGGATTAACGGGGGTGCGGTTCGGGAGCGCGGTATCAGGAGTAAGTTGCGATTTTAGAAGATATCGAAGAATAATTCCACGCCGAAATGTAACGCTGATAAAGTTTAGCGTCGACGTAGATCTTGAATTTCAAGGGCATGAGCGAGAGGTTGAAGCTGTTCCGGTTTACTGCCGCCGGCACGAATTCCAGACCGGCGTCCAAGCCGGTTTCGCCCTGCATATAGAGCGCGGTGAGCTCGCTGCATTCCATGAAGGCGTATGACTCTATGCGCAACGTGCGGTTGGGAAGGTAAACTCTTACGAGGGTGGAATTCGCGCTGAAAGCGTAAGCGCAGATTTTTTCGAGATAAGCGGTCCGAGAGGAGATGCCTCTTTGAGCGGCGTCCGTAACGAGATATTCGTTCATATCGAGGGCGGCGGCGTTGCCGTAATAGGCGTGCAGAACGTAGTACACCGCGTCGTCACGGTAGGTAAGCCCGGTGTAGGGGTCGTCGTCAACGACGTTGAGCTTGGAAAAATACACGCCCGAAGCGTCCGCTTTGAGCGGATAGCGCGAGTAAACTATTCCGTCGAAGGGCGCGGAAGTAAATTCGTATATTTTCTGTATAAGCGCAAGAGAATATGCGCTCGGCACGTAATAGCCTTCCTCGTCTTTGGAGGCGACCAGGAAGGCGCGGGTGAACTTCTCCGTAGCGCCCGAAGGGACAACTATATCCACAGTGGGTGCGCCGGAAGCGTATCCGAACGCCTGCGCGCCGTAAGTGGGGGTCACGGTCGAGAGGAATACCGCAGTGGCGCTATTCACGTCCGAGAAAGCCTGCGCCGCGATACTTACCGTACCCGGCAGAACGTAGACGGGGGCGGGTTTGGTTTCGACGGGGTGAACGTAGAGGAGCACGTTGCCGAGATAGGTTACCGTCGCTCCCTCCTCGCCGTTGAATACGTACTTGTCGCCCGAATTCAGGAGCCAAGGAGCGGCTTCTTCAGCGTTTGCCGATTTCAGGCTTCCGAATACGTAACTTCCGGCTTCCTTGAGCGAGTTTCCTCCGTTCACCGTTTCGAGTTTGTTGGCTCCCCAGAAGGCTTGGTTATAGATGGAAACGACGTTTTTGAGATCGACTTCCGTTATCGCGGTGTAAGCGAAAGTTTCTTCGCGGACGATCTTGAGCGAAGAGGGGATATTGACCGAGCCGAGGGCGGAGCAGTCCTTGAACGCGCGCATGCCGATCTCGGTAACCGAATCGGGAATATACGCCGCGGTAAGAGAGGCGCAGCCCGCGAAAGCGGCGGAACCTATTTCGGTAAGAGTGGTATTCGCGCCGAAATCCACGGACGTAAGTTTAACGCAGTCCGCAAAGGCGTTATCGGCTATTTTTATGAGACCGTCCGCAAGCGTGACGCTCTCGAGAGCGGCACATTGACTGAATGCGTTCTGACCTATCTCTCTGTACGTGGACGGTATCGTCACGCTTTTGAGAGAATCGTCCTCGGCAAATGCGTTATCTTTGACGGCTACTATCGGAGAACCGTTCTCGTCCTTCGCGGGGAGAGTGACCTCTTCGTAAGGAATGAAAGAATACTTGAAGCCCGCGAGCACCACTTCGTCGTTGACTACTTCGAATGCGAATTCGGGCTCGTCGTAAGCCCAGAGCGCGTAAAGGAAGATATTGGAAGTGACCGGCTCGGAAAAGTCGTATTTGACTTTATATTCCGCGTCTTTGTACCAGCCGAAAAGGACGTAACCTTCGCGGTAAGGCGGAGTGGGTTCGGTAGCGCATTCGCCGGAAGATACGCGCTGCGCGGGCACCGAGCCGTAGCTCGTGGTGAAATACACTACGTATTTACCGTCGTTTTCGGTGGGAACGGATGAGGAAGCGCGCTCCGTGAATACCAGTATATCGGTCGTGGCGAACACTTTGTCGGAGGAAGCGGCGGTGGC
>JADINF010000015.1 GCA_017694145.1 Candidatus Stercoripulliclostridium pullicola | reverse complement strand
ATAAGCGCGGGAACCTTGATCGAAGCTAGCTCGTCTGCCGATATGTGCGGTTCTTCTATCATCAATTTAAGGTACTCGGAATGCGTGAAAAAGTATCCCGACCTGAATATAAACCGCCAACGGCGCTTGATACCTTCGGGCTCGGAGTTCGCGCCGAACGCGGCTATCGCGCGGATATCCGCTCTCCCGTTCGCCGCGAGTATGAGGGCTACGATGCCCCCGTCGGAAAAGCCCGCCACGACGGGTTTCACAAGTCCCGTAGCTTCGATGAACTCCTCGACGTCGCGCGCCATCTCGCGGTAACCGAGCGGCGCGCGGGAGCTTTGCCCGTGGCTTCTCGAATCCAACGCGTACACGGTGAATCCGTCCTTGACGAGCGGCACGAAGCCGTCGAATATCTTATGATCTTCTCCGTTACCGTGCAGAAGCACGAGCGGACGTCCCGAACCGCTTTTTTCGTAATACAATTCGACTCCGTTTACTTTGGCTTTCATAAAGACAGTTTAACACTATGCGGCGAAGCCTTCAATACCTCGGGAAAGTTTTTTATCGATTTTTTTCGGAAAGTTTGCCTCTTGAATTAGCGTGCGCGGGCAAGTATAATATATATCGTAAGGAGGTAGGTATGCGCGACGAAAAATATAATCCTTTCAACGAACTGTGTCTTACGATAGACAAAGCCGCGAAGGCGTGCGGACTCGGAAAAGAGGACTACGAATTTCTGAAGCACCCCGAACGCGAACTCAAAGTGGCGTTGTCCCTGCGCCGCGACGACGGTTCAGTCTCTTATTACGACGGTTACCGCGTGCAGCACAGCTCCCTTTGCGGTCCTTGCAAAGGCGGCATACGCTATCATCCGGGCGTAAACGTCGACGAAGTAAAAGCCCTTGCGGGTTGGATGACCTTCAAATGCGCCGTGGTCAATATTCCCTACGGAGGCGGCAAAGGCGGAGTGGCGGTCGATCCGTCTGAATTGAGCGAAGCCGAACTCGAAAGACTCACGCGCGCTTATGCCGCGGCGATATCCCCTATCATAGGTCCTCAACGCGACATACCCGCTCCGGACGTAGGCACCAACGCGCAGATCATGAACTGGTTCATGGATACCTGCTCCACGCTTGCGGGCGGAAGTTTCGTCCCCGGCGCGGTGACCGGTAAAGACGTCATTCTGGGCGGCTCACTCGGCAGAAAGGAAGCTACCGGCAGAGGCGTGCGCACCGTGGTCGGCGAAATATTCAAGCGTTACGGTATCAAGCCGAAAGAAGCCGTCGTGGCTATACAGGGAACCGGCAACGTGGGCGGCGTGAGCGCCGCGCTGATCGCCGCGGAACTGGGCTCGACCGTTTCCGCGATGAGCGACGTTTCGGGCGGCGTTTACCGCGAAAAAGGGCTTGACGTCAAGGAAATACTCTCTTTCGTGAACGGAGGCGGACTGCTCAAGGATTATTCGCGCGAAGGAGTGCAGCACGTGACCAACGACGAATTGCTGACGTCCGAATGCGACGTGCTTATCCCCGCCGCTCTCGAAAATCAGATAACCGCCGAAAACGCAAAGGACGTGAAAGCGCGCTTCGTCGTGGAAGCCGCCAACGGTCCCACGACCGTCGAAGCGGACGTTATACTCGGCGAGCGCGGCATAAAGGTATTCCCCGACATCCTCGCGAACGCGGGCGGCGTGGTCGTATCCTATTTCGAATGGGTACAGAACAATATGAATTATTACTGGAGCAAGGAGGAAGTCAACGGCAAGATGCGCGAAATAATGGTACGCGCTTTCGCCGACGTGGTGCACGCCGCGGACAAATATTCTTCCGATATGCGTACCGCGGCGTATATAGTTGCACTTGCAAGATTGGTCAAAGCGCGTAAAGCGAGAGGATTTTTCTGAGATGAAAAGATTAAGGATCCTGACTGCGGTACTGCTGACCGTGGCGACGTTGACCGTATTCGCTTTCGCGTTCGCAAAGACGTCCGACAACGTACCGCCCGTTCCATACTCCGCAGATATTCCGACCCTTTGTTTCGACTCGGACGGCGATTTCCGCATCCTTCATTTAAGCGATTTCCACGAATGGATGGGGATAGAAAAAGAAGGTTTCATGAATATCGAGCACCGTGAAAATCTCAAACCCCTTCTGTTAAGTTACGTGAATTCCGTGCTCGACGAATATTCGCCCGATTTCGTGGTGCTCGGCGGCGACAACATCTTCAGCCTTAATTGGCTGAACGACTTGAGCGACGAAGGCGTGAGCATTAAAACGTATCGCGCGATAGCGGAACTGTTCGAAACGCGCGAACAATACTGGACCTGTACTTTCGGCAATCACGACTCCGAATCCGCTCGCTCGAAAGAGGATTTCGTAAAGGTGCTTACCGAATACGAATACTTCGTGGGCGGACTCGAGGACGGCGAAAACTTCAAAGCCGCCGTATTCGAAGCGGACGAAGGCGGCAAAGACGATTTCGTGGGCAACTACTCGATACCGATCTATAAGGCGGACGGCTCCGTGGCGTATAACGTGTACGTTCTCGACTCCGGCTCATACCGTTCGACGGGACACGCCTATTCGAGTATCACGGAAGAACAGACGGAATGGTATCTTGCCGAATCCGAGCGGCTCGAGAAAGAAACGGGAAGCGTTATCCCCTCTTTACTTTTCACGCACATACCTTTCATAGAAGTGCAGGAGGCTTACGAAGCGGGCGGCCGGCTTGCGGGCTTCTACGCGGGGATATCCCCTGCCGAAACCCGCTCGCCGATATTCGAAGCCTGCTTCGGGCGCGGAGACGTCAAAGGTATATTCTTCGGGCATAACCACTATAACAGCGCGACTCTCGTCTACGAGCGCGACGGAAAAGAGATACTGCTCGCGGTGACGCCCTCCTGCCAGGCGCAATCGTACGAGGATACTTCTACCACTATGCACGCAAGAGTGATCGATATCGGAACCGACGGCTCCTTCACCACGTACGTAGTATCGAGCGATAAGAACGCGAAAATAGAAAAAGTAACTTTCCCGTCTGCGGAGAATATTCCCGCGGCGGCGTGAAAGCGGCTGTTTCCTTATCAAAACTACCCGTTCGATTGACTTAACAGACCGCTTATGCTATCATTTTAGCGAAAAGCGCGCCGATAAGCGCCTATACAACAAATAATCTGTCCCGGAGGATATTATAAAATATGGATTATGCCAAAGAGTCGTTGAAACTCCATTATCAATGGAAAGGCAAGCTGGAAGTCACTCCGCGCGCCACGGTCAATAATAAGGAAGAGCTCTCGCTCGCATATACGCCCGGCGTAGCTCAGCCCTGTCTCGAGATACAGAAGGATATATCCAAGTCCTATGAGCTTACGAGAAGGTGGAATTTGGTAGCCGTAGTTACCGATGGCTCGGCGGTTCTTGGACTCGGCGACATCGGACCCGAAGCAGGCATGCCCGTTATGGAAGGGAAATGCGTTCTTTTCAAAGCCTTCGGCGGCGTGGACGCCTTCCCTATTTGCGTGCGCACGCACGATCCCGACGAATTCGTCAAAGCGATCTCGCTCATCGCGGGCTCTTTCGGCGGCATCAACCTCGAGGACATCGCGGCGCCGCGTTGCTTCGAGATAGAGAAGAAACTCAAAGCCTGCACGGACATTCCCATTTTCCACGACGACCAGCACGGAACGGCGGTGGTATGTCTTGCCGCTCTCATCAACGCGCTTAAAATAGTGGGCAAAAATATTGAAGATTGCTCCGTCGTATTCAGCGGCGCGGGCGCCGCGGGAGTAGCTATCGCGAGACTTCTCGATTCTCTCGGCGCGAAAGAAATCGTCATGTGCGACAGGAAAGGCATAATCTGCGAAGGCGCGGAAGGACTTACCGACGCGAAGAAGGAAATCGCCGCGTTCACCAACAAAAATCACAGGAAAGGTTCTCTCGCCGACGCGATGAAAGGCGCGGATATATTTATCGGCGTGAGCGGACCGGGACTCGTGACGGAAGAAATGGTCGCCTCGATGAATAAAGGCGCGATCGTCATGCCAATGGCAAACCCCGTACCCGAAATAATGCCCGATCTCGCCATCAAAGCGGGCGCCGCGGTAGTGGGTACCGGCAGAAGCGACTTCCCCAACCAGATCAACAACGTGCTTGCATTCCCCGGCATTTTCAGAGGCGCTCTCGACGTGCGCGCGAGCGATATAAACGAGGCGATGAAGATCGCCGCGGCGAAAGCCATCGCTTCCCTCGTGTCCGACGACGAGCTCAATCCCGAATACATAATTCCCAAAGCCTTCGATCCGAGAGTGGGTAAGACCGTAGCTCAGGCGGTGGCTCAGGCGGCTATCGACACCGGAGTGAACAGGATATAGCCGTAATTTTCCTACGCGGGCGCGCCCGCGTACATTATCCGAAACATAAAAAAGCGTTCCCGACGGGAACGCTTTTTCTTGCCTTATTCGGAAGGATTATTGCTGTTGCATGCGCTTCTTGTAATCCTCGATGATCTTCGTCGCCTGAGTGGAGGGAACTTCCTCGTATCTCTCGAAGCTGACGCTGAACTTGCCGCGTCCCTGGGTCATCGAGCGCAGGTCGGTCGCGTACTTCGAAAGCTCGCTCTGCGGAGCTTCTGCGGACACTACGGTCTTGCCGTTCACGGAATCGGTGCCGAGGATCCTGCCGCGGCGTTTGCTGAGGTCGCCCATTATGTCGCCCATATAGGAATCCGGTACCGTTATGTCGATATGCATTATCGGCTCGAGGAATACGGGGTTGGCCTTGGAGCAACCTTCCTGGAACGCCAGTTTAGCGGCGGTGATGAAGGCTATTTCCTTACTGTCTACGGGGTGATATTTACCGTCGAATACGGTGCACTTGAGGTTGATGACGGGATAGTCCGCGAGTATTCCTTTGGGAGCCGCTTCGCGAAGTCCTTTCTCTACCGCGGGTATGAACTGACGCGGTATCGCGCCGCCCACGACTGCGTCGACGAATTCGAATATTCCGTCTTCGGCGCCGGGCTCGAAGCGTACCATACATTGTCCGAACTGTCCCGCACCGCCCGACTGCTTCTTGTGTTTGCCTTCGGCTTCGACGGTCTTACGTATCGTTTCGCGATATGCTATCCTCGGCTCGCGCAGCACTGCGGTAGCGTTGAACTTGTTTTTGACTTTCTTGCAGATGATGTCGAGCTGCATTTCGCCCATACCGCTCAGGATCATTTCGTTGGTTTCGGCGTTCTTCTCGAGCGCGAAGGTGGAATCTTCGTCCATGAGTTTGTAGAGTCCCGCGAAAACTTTGTCCTCGGAGCCTTTGTCCGCGCTCGACACGGCGAAGCTGATAACGGGCTTCGGGAATTCGATGGCGTCGAATTTTACCACGTCCGAAGGATCGCAGAGAGTATTGTTGGTGGAAGTGTAGTTGAGCTTGGCAAACGCCGCTATATCGCCCGCATATACGGTGTCTATGGCTTCCTGCTTCTTGCCGCGGAGAATGACCATCGAAGATATCTTCTCGTTCTCGTCCGCCTCAACGTTAAGTACGCTGTCGCCTACCGAAACTTTGCCGCGAAGAACTTTGAACATAAGGAGTTTACCGATGAACGGGTCGACTATGGTCTTGAATACCTGCGCCGCGAATTTACCGGATTCGTCGCAATCCATTTCGCCGTGCTTGTCGCCCGCGGTGTAACCTTTCTTGACGGATTCGCCGGGCGCGGGGAAGAAGTCCGCGATGTGATCTAACAGCGCGGTGAGCTGGCAATTGCCTACCGCGACTCCCGCCATGACGGGATATATCTCGGCAGCCGCGAAACGCGCTTTGACGCCAGCTATTTTCTCTTCCGCGGTAATGTCTTCGCCGCCGAAGAATTTTTCCATAAGCTCTTCGCTGGACTCGGCTACGGACTCCATGAGCGCGCCGTATTCCGCTTCGTATTTGTCGGCTATGGAAGCGGGTATATCCTGCTCCTTGCCGTCGGTAGCGTAAGCCTTGCCTTCGAGAAGATCGGCATATCCGGTAAGCGTGGTGCCCTGCATGACGGGTATCTCCACGGCGACGACTTTGGTGCCGTATTTTTCTCTGTATGCGTCGAGAGTGGCTTCGAAGCTGGAATTTTCCTTATTGACGCCGTTTACCCAGATGAGCACGGGGATATTCTTCTCGGCGCAGTACTCGAGCGCTTTCTCCGCGCCCACGGGAACCGCACCTGTAGCTCCCGTCACAAGTATAGCCGCGTCCGCTACCGCGAGAGCCGCCGTCATCTCGCCTTCGAAATCGAAAAATCCGGGGCAGTCGAGAATATTGAATTTGTAATCTTTATATTGAACGTAAGCCATCGAAAGTCCGATGGACATTTTACGCGCTATTTCTTCCTGATCGTAGTCGGATACCGAGTTGCCGTCGTCGACTTTTCCGAGACGGTCGATAGCCTTCGTCTTGTAAAGCATGGCTTCGAGCAGAGAAGTCTTGCCCTCGCCGCCGTGACCGATCAAGGCTATATTTCTGATTTTATCCTTGTGAAAAACTGCCATCTATAATTATCTCCTTTAATTAACAGTACATCTATGATACTATATGCGGGGATAAATTTCAAGGAAATTTTCCAAATTTCGAAATTTGCGCTTTTAATCGCGCGAAAGCAGTTTGTTTAATAAAAATTCGTATGCTTCTCTTTCGTTTTCGCCGCTGAAAACGAAAGTGACGGAACCGTCGCCGCAACCGCCCGCAAAAGGGGCGAGCTCGCTTGCGGCGCGCGCGCAGCCGTCGTAAAGCCTCACGCCGAGCGCGGAAGAAACGTACTCCGCCAGATATACGTAATGGGTACAGCCGAGCGACACGGCTTCGGGAGAATATTCTTTAAGCTTCGGCAAAACGTATTCGGCGACGGGTCGGAGATCGAAACGGTGCCTTTCGATGAGCGGTACGAGCGCGGGATCCGCGTAGACCGCGGCTCCGCGCTCTACGTACTCTCTCACTCCCCGCGAAAGCGCGGTGAGCGGCGTGCACATTATGAGCGTCTTTTCTCTTTCGGGGTAAGCTTCGGGCGACACGGCGGCAATAGGTAAAGAATAGGAAGAACGGAGTTCGCTTGCGAGATTACTCCCCGCCGTATTGCACCCTAAAGCTATCGCCTGCGCTCCTCTGCCTTTCAGTTCGTCGCATACGGTATGCACGCGCCATTTCAGATAATCGATGTTTCGGCTACCGTAAGGAGCGTATCGGTTATCCGAGTAATATGTAAATCGATTATCCGGGTATTTTCTGACGAGCTCTGCAAGCAGCGCGAGCCCGCCTATTCCGGAGTCCAGAACGCCTATGTGCATACGCCAATATATGCGTATCGCTTCACGCGTGTTACATACCGTGCACCGCCGCGTTGATCCCTCTGCCCAAAGCTTCCGCAAAGTCCTCGACCGCTACGTCTATCTCTTTCAAAGTGACGACGAGATCCTCGAGTTCGCGCGCCGAACGGTTATAGGCGTTGTCTTTACCGCCCGCGAGATCGGAAAGCCTGTAACCGCCCGCGTATTCGAGCAGTATGTTCCTTGCGTATATCACAAGAGGCACTCCTATCGCCACTACGGGAACGCCGAGGCTTTCCTCGTTGAGCGGCGCTCTGGCGTTACTGACACCCGAACCGGGGACAAGTCCCCTGTCCGATATCTGCACGACGCGCTTAAGCCTCATAGCCTGTCTTGCCGCGAGCGTATCCACCGCTATGACGAGTTTCGGAGACACTCTGTCCGTCACTCCTCGCACTATCTCGTAGGATTCGAGCCCCGTAACGCCGCTTACCCCGCTCGCCACTCCGGACAGGCGTCCTTTGCCTCGCGGTTTGAGTTTTGCGGCGTACAGATGCTCGGTTATATCGAGATATTTAAGAGTTTTCGCGCCGAGCGCATCCGCTGTCATTCCTTCGTTTCCTACGCCTACAGCCATCACGAGATCGCGCTTGGTCACTCCGTGTTTCTTAAACAGCGCGCGCAAAACGCGCGCGACTTTTTCCGCAAGTTCCGCTTTCAGCGCGGGATCGTAATAAATATCTTCGCCGAGAGTTATGAAATACGTGCTGTTTCCGCCGTCGTCGCGCCTGTCGAGAGATATTTTTCCTTCCGCCGCGAACGCCCCAGCGAGGCGCGCGGCATTCATCGTTTCGTATTCCGCTACCAGTTCGCAAAATTCGCTCATAAAAATAGTGTTGGCACAACTCGAAAAATAATTCAAAATCGATTGCAAACTTCAAACTATTGTGATATTATAGTTAGGCACGTGAGAATACGATCGATAGTTAAGTAAAAATAAGGAGATAATAATGGCAAACATTAAGTCCCAGAAAAAAAGGATTCTGATAACGAAGGAAGAAAACGCGAAGAATACCAGCCTGCGCACCAAGTGCAAGAACGCAGTCAAAAAATACGAAGCGGCTATAGCCGAAGGCAACGTAGCGCTCGCCGAGGAGCTTCTCCCCGTCACCGTCAGCACCATCACCAAAGCGGGCATCTACAAGGACAATACCGTAAGCCGCAAGGTGGCGCGCTTGAGCAAAATGCTTTCCGATCTGAAGAAAGCCTAACGAAGTCTTATTTATATCCCGAGCCGTAAGGCTCATATCTGGGTGTGGCGCAGCTTGGTAGCGCGCTTGAATGGGGTTCAAGAGGCCGGAAGTTCAAATCTTCTCACCCAGACCAAAACCGTTTCCGTATGGGAACGGTTTTTTATTATGCTTTACCCTATCGAAGGTTTATTTCAGATCGGCACGTTTTCAAGATAAATAAGTTGAAAGTACTATTTAATCATACCATATTGACTTCATCATAGAATTATTATAAAATAAATAACAATAAGTTGAGGAGGTTATGTTTTATGGAAGATTTTTCGGGAAGAAAGCCTGAATCCGACACAAACGATCAAGTACAAATCTCTGCAAAAGAACTTAAGCGTCTGCTTGAGGCAGCTGAACGCTATGACGACGCAGTGATCTGTCCCGTTTGCGGTCACGCCAACAAAAAAAACGACGGCATTTGTAAAATGTGCAGTAATTATTTATTTTAAGGAGGACAGATTAAATTATGGACAATCAAATCAAAGATACATTCCCCGAAGACATCAGACAAACGTGTATGAACGTATTATCGGGTAAACAGGCGTTGGGAAGTCTGGACCCGGAAACCCCTGTCGACAATAAAGCCATTGTCAGACTGATCTCGGAAAGACCGTCTTTGCTCGCTACGCTCGACAAGGACGCTCCGAACGGCAAAGCCATTCTGGAGCTGGCGATAAATCAAAGCTATAGCAACTTTATATACCTGACCGAAAAACAGTATTACGATAAGATCGCGCAGATATACTTTGACCAGAGGCTGAAAGCGACATCTTCCAAGTGGAACGGCGACGCTTTCACTCTCAGAAAAAGCCTCGACGGCAAACTGGTCATCGTTTTTAACTACGTTTCGCATAAAGGCGAAGAAGTATATTATTTCGATAAAGAGTTACATATTCCCGCCGCGCTTCTCAGCGAGGTGCGCTTCTCGGTAAAACTGAAAAACGCTTGTAAATTTTTCGATTTTCTGGATATAGACGTAGCTTCGATAAATCTTCCCGATACGTTGGAAGCCCTGTCGGATCTCGTCAATACCGAATACCGTCATACTCTACAAAATTTCCTGGACGAAAACGGAATAGGTTTCTATGCTCTGTGCGGTAAATACACCGAATTAAAAGCCGAACTGTGCGACAATCTGAATGCCGTACTTGCCCCGTTCGGCGCAGAAGTAACAAATATTGTTATACAGAAAATTTCTTTTGCGGACAATATGCACGAAGCGATCAAAGAAGAATACTATTCTTTGCAGAAAGAGCGTATCAAAAAAGAAATGGAAAACGAACTCGCGGAACTGTCGCTTGCCGCATACGAGAAAAAAGCGGAGATCCACAGCCGATACCCCGATTTCCCGGTAACGCTTACGGAAGCGGAAAAAGATTTCGCGCTGAAACGTTACCTCATCAGAACGGAAAAATACAACGAAGAAAAACCGGAGATCGACAAAGAAAGCGTTACCGCGCGACAAATTACCGATTATAAAGCCGCCGCTATCAAAAAGAAAGAGGAGCAACCCGTTATCATAGAAGAAGAAGTGCCCGTCACCGCAGACAAAAAGAAGTTCATAATTTTCATCAGTCTTTTTGCGGTATGCCTTCTCACGAGCCTGTTCTCTTTCATCGGCTCGATCATATCGGGCATCATACTGACGATACTGACACTAGCGGTATTCGGAACGATATTCTTTGCGAAAAAGTCGGTTCTGCTTCCAGACAAAAACGCCGTCAAAAAAGTTCAAAGAGTATTGAATCCTACCGTTACGACTGCGAACACGGAAACCGAGACCGACTCCGGCACACCGGAAGTTTCCGCAGAAGCTGCGGCTGCCGAAGCGCCTTCGACTAAGCTCGAATAATAATAAAAAGCGTAAAAAAAGCCGCCCTCATCGGGGCGGCTTTTTGACTAACGTTTACTCGGTTCTAAGACATGTCACGGGGTCTTTGCGCGAAGCGATACGGCTCGGTATAAAGCCCGCTATCACCGACAACGCCGTGCTTATCAGTATCATCATCACCACGTGCCACCATTCTGTCGCGATAAGATCGCCGACCATGCGGTCGGTCAATTTATTCCAATTCCCGTCGTTATCCACGTAATAGTAGTCAGAATCGGTAGTGAGCCTGTAACGCAGACCTAGCAATTCGTCGACGGTATAAGTGCGCGAAGTGATAGTTTCTCCGTTGCCGAGCGCGTCGCGTATTCGCGCGCGAGCTGCTCGTTGTGCGTAACTATTATGACCGGCCGCTCCGCGGAAATCTCTTTGAGCAGCTCCATGACCTGTACGCCGGAGACGGAATCGAGCGCGCCCGTGGGTTCGTCGGCAAGTATGATGTCGGGTTCGTTGACTATAGATCTCGCGATCGCCACGCGCTGCATCTGCCCGCCCGGAATCGGCGTTCTTTATGCAATACGCTTGCCTATCGCGCCGCGCTATGCTATAATGTTCACGATATTATGAAATTACGTAGAAAATTATCGTCGTTTCAAATAATAATTATTGGTTTCGCCGCGGTCATTCTTCTCGGAAGTCTCCTGCTGATGCTTCCCTTTGCGACAAGAGACGGGCGCGGCGCGTCTTTTTTCGACTCTCTTTTCACCGCCACTTCCGCAGTCTGCGTCACCGGTCTCGTAGTTAAAGACACGGCTTTGTATTGGTCGGGCTTCGGTCAGGCAATCATCCTCATTCTGATACAGATCGGCGGAATGGGCGTGGTGACGCTCACCGTGGCTTTCGCCATGGCGGCAGGCAAAAAAATCAATCTTAAAGAAAGAAGCACTTTACGCGAAGCCATCTCCGCGCCGGACTTCAAAGGACTCGTTAAACTCAACGGCTTCATAATTCTCGGTATATTGATATTCGAGCTTATCGGCGCACTCGTGATGATGCCCTCTTTCATCAAGGCTTTCGGCGCGGGTAAAGGTATATGGTACAGCATTTTCCATTCGGTATCCGCTTTCTGCAACGCGGGCTTCGACCTTATGGGCGAACGCGGAGAATTCTCCTCGCTTACCTCTTTTGCCTACGATCCGCTCGTAAATATCCCCGTTATGTTGCTCATAATCATCGGCGGGATAGGCTTCGTAACATGGGACGACATACGCAAAAATAAATGGCGGTTTTCGCGTTACCGTATGCAAAGCAAAGTTGTTCTCACTACGACCGCGATACTTATATTCGTGCCGACGCTGTATTACTTTTTCTTCGAGTTCGGCGATCTTCCGTTCGGCAAAAGACTGCTCGTATCACTTTTCCAGTCCGTAACGCCGCGAACGGCGGGCTTCAATACCGTCAATCTTACCGCCATAAGCGAGGCGGGACTGACGCTGATGATGGCGCTTATGCTTATAGGCGGTTCCCCTGGCTCAACCGCGGGCGGTATGAAAACGACTACCGTCGCCGTACTGTTCGCGAACGCGTTTTCGGTATTCCGTCGTAAGGAGCAACCGCAATTCTTCAGACGCCGCGCGCCCGAAGGCATAGTGCGCAGCGCCGCTACGATATTTATAATGTACCTCGTACTTTTCCTCCTCGGAGGACTTATAATTTCGAAAGTGGAAAATTTACCCATTCTTTCCTGCCTTTTCGAAACGGCTTCCGCTATAGGCACCGTCGGGCTCACTCTCGGCATAACGCCCGAACTCGGAGCGTTGTCGAGATGTATACTGATATTGTTGATGTTTTTCGGCAGAGTCGGCGGGCTCACTCTCATATTCGCCACGTTGCCCGGAGTACGCCATAACGGCGCGCAGGTGCCGCAGGAAAAGCTTACCGTCGGCTGAACGACGCAAAAAAAGATAAGTATATTAAATCGGCTCAAGCCGTGACATAAAGGAGTTATGATGAAATCGGTATTATTGATTGGACT
>JADINF010000100.1 GCA_017694145.1 Candidatus Stercoripulliclostridium pullicola | reverse complement strand
ACCGTCAACGTGATATCCGTACCCTCCGCCGCGGACGTAGCCGAAGGGATTATCTCGTAGTCGTCGGAAGCCGTTACGGTTATGGCGAACAAGCCGTCGCCGTTGCCGCCGTTGCCCGTTTCGTCCTTATTCTCGTCCTTACAGCCGGCAAGCGCCGCGAACGCGAGCAAAATGCAGAGCGTAAATATCAATAAATTTTTAAGTTTTTTCATTTTTGTCCTCCCGATTACCCTACAGGAATATTTGTTTGAGCATATTCCGGGTAAAAATTGAAATACAACGTAAATATTATATTATATATGCGCCGTTACGTCAATACGACATGAAACCGATATGCCGAAGAAGTTACTTTCGATTGCAATTTCGCGTGATAAATAATACAATATAAAGGTATAAAGTTAAAGCGTCTTATAAGACGTAAGGAGCTGATATGTCCAAAGAAACTACGCTTTCGAGCGAAATGCTGTACGACGGCAGAATAATGAAATTATATAAAGATTCGGTCGAGCTCGAAAACGGCAAGACCTCCGAACGCGAATACATACGCCACAGCGGCGGCGCGAGCATAATGGCGGTGGACGAGGAGGAAAACGTATACTTCGTAACGCAATACCGTTATCCTTACGCGGCGGAGGTATTCGAAATACCTGCGGGAAAACTCGAAAAAGGCGAGGAGCCTCTTACTTGCGCCATACGCGAGCTCGAGGAAGAAGCGGGGCTCAAAGCGGATAAATTCGAACTTATAGCTACCGTCTATCCCACCCCCTCTTACACGGACGAAAAACTCTACGTATATCTCGCGACGGGGCTTACGGAAACGGAAGCGCATCTCGACGAAGGCGAATTCCTCGGCGTGGAGAAAATACCTTTCGAAAAAGCATATTCGATGGCGGTAGCGGGAGATATACACGACGCGAAAACGCTGGTCGCGATCTACGCCTACGCCGCGCGTAAAGCGCGCGGAGAGCTCCGATAATATTTTATCCGCTTTGACTCGGTAAAAAGCCCGCCTGTATCGGCGGGCTTCGATTTCGGCGCAGCTTCTCAACATGCCCGGTTCAAGAAAAGCCCTTCACCGCGCTACGGCACCTCTTAACTCATGAGCGTGTTCCTGATCTCGTCGTAACCGCGCCCCGGCCAGACGTAGCATATCCTTCCCACATACGAAAACGTAGCGTGTTCTCTGAGATCTGCCGTCCATTCGGCGTCGGACGTATAGAAAAGATAATTCGTCGTGTTGCCTTCGCTGACCTCATAGCCTTTGAGCAAATTATCTTTTGCGTCGATAGGCAAGAAACCGAACACATCGACGGCAACATTAAGGAGATTTTCGGAAGGTATCTCCTCTACGAGGTAACCGAGTTCCCCCGCCTTTGCCACCGCCCTCTCAAACGCCGACGGCATCACCGTACCGTTGACGGACTCGAAAACGCTTCTCACTATTTCCAACTGCGCGTCGCTGAGTTCGGCGGTACGCTTTACGAGCCCGTTGATACATACCAGTTTGTTTTCTGTGTACTTGACGCTGCTTTCGCCGTTTTCGCGCGTGCGTATCACCCGTTCCCCTACGTTATAGGTGAATTCGCCCTCCTCTTTACGGAAGAAGTTTCCGGCGGTATAACTTATTTTGAAAGTGTAATCGTACTCCGTTTCCACGCTTGAATAACCGCTTATACCGATATCCAGCGCTTCCTTGTCCAATTCGCCGAAACCGCGTACAAGATCGAAAAGCGCCTGCGCCTGTTCGCCGTTAACGGTATGCGTAGTGGTGTTCTCCGCCTTTATCTCCACCGATTTAAGCTCCGCTTTATCGTCGGTTATCGAAGGATCCTTTATTTTGACCGTACACGCCGTGGCTCCGAAGCATAATAGGAATACGAAAGCCGCGAGCGTGAGCGTTAATATCATACGTTTCATAAACCGTTACCTCTCTTTAATTTCACGTGGTTATTATAAGTATACATAATATTTATATGACGGTCAATAGCGCGCCGCACGGCGTAAGCGGAAAACGACGGTTTTCGCTTAAAATAAGCAGTTTTTTCAAAGCAAACGCCCCCGCGCGTCGGCGCGGGGGCGGGGTAGGGATAAGCAAATCTACCGGCGCGCGACCTTATCAAGGCGGTGCGCGCCGGTTACGCACTCAATAATTTTCCTTATGCACTTCGAAGAAGGCTTGCGGATGCTTGCATACCGGGCATATTTCCGGAGCCGCAGCGCTCACGACAACGTGTCCGCAGTTACGGCATTCCCATACGGTCACGCCGCTCTTAGCGAATACTTGTTTCGTTTCCACGTTCTTGAGAAGCGCGCGGTATCTTTCCTCGTGTCTTTTCTCGATAGCCGCCACTCCTCTGAATTGTTCGGCAAGCTCGTGGAAGCCCTCCTCGTCCGCCTCTTTAGCCATACGGGCGTACATATCCGTCCATTCGTAGCTTTCGCCTTCGGCGGCGTGCAGGAGATTTTCCGCGGTGTCGCCGAGCTCGCCCAACGCTTTGAACCAAAGTTTCGCGTGTTCTTTTTCGTTATCGGCGGTTTCGAGGAACAACGCCGCGATCTGTTCGTACCCCGCTTTCTTCGCCACGGAAGCGAAATAAGTGTATTTGTTGCGCGCCTGAGATTCGCCCGCGAAAGCTTCCAGTAAGTTTTTCTCGGTTTTGGTGCCCGCGTACTTGCTCTTCGCGGGAGCTTCTTCTATTTTAACGAATTTCTCGGCGGGCTGTTTGCATACGGGACATCTGAAATCCGCGGGCAAAGGTCCCTCGTGTATATAACCGCATACCGTGCATTTCCATTTTTCCATAGTGTTTTTCTCCTTTTCGTTTTCGTTGTTTTCTTTTTCGTTGAATTCGATATTTTCGAGCAGATATTTTACCGCTTCTTCGGGTATCCCCGGATATTCCTTTATCTTTTCGAGGAAGCGCTTCGCGTTCAGGCTCTCGGGTATCATGTATCCCGCTTCCCTCGTAAGATCTTCCGCCATAAGCCTCGAGGACTTCTCTATCGCCACCGCGAGTACGTCGTCAAGCTCCGCGGCAATAAGCTCCGCTTCTGCTTTGCTCGCCACAAGCGCGCGCAACGCTTCCGTGACTTTCGGATCTTTGCGTTGTTGCGGGGGATATACTTTAGGCACCATGCTTATCGCTCCCGACGGGCAGGCGTCGGCGCAAGCGCCGCACCCCACGCATTTTTTCACGTCGATTATGCTGTTCTCGGTATCGGTGGCACCGGTGGGGCATACGTACAGACAAAGACAATCCTTTGTGCAAAGTCTTAAATTCCTTACAGCGTATTTATCCGCCATTATCGCGCCCTCCTTTCCTGTTTTTCGAATTTCCACGAGGGGACTTTGCATACCGGACAAAGCTCCGGAGCCGCGTCGCCGACGTATACGAAGCCGCATACCGAACAGACGTATACGCCCGTATTCTCGAGCATCTTATCTCCTTCTTCGGCGTAACGCGCGAGCAATGACGCCAGCATCCTCGTTACCTTCT
>JADINF010000099.1 GCA_017694145.1 Candidatus Stercoripulliclostridium pullicola | reverse complement strand
AGCGCAAAGCTCAGGTTACAGCCGAAATCGCCGAGCGCATAACCGATCTTGTCTTTCCAACCGAAAGGCGGAACGCCTGAATTGTGTGCGTTACCCTGCTCGGGCGTCGCGGGCGTTACGGGTAAGGTGTTGTCATCCATACGCATACTCCTTGAAACGGTAATCGTTCGCGCTCGCACACGAACCTATAATAATTCTACGATAACGCACCCTATCCGTCAATACGTTTCAAAAACCTTCATCCGTAATTAACATTTTCTTTGAAAACGGTTAAAAACAAAAGCATGGCGCTTTTGCCGCAGAATACCTCACGCAAAAACAAACGATATTAAATCGTACGGTTTGCGCACGACGTCGGAAAACAGTATCATTCCGTTAAATTAACTTTAAGCTTTCTAAACGTAATCGGCACCCGAGAGCGGTGGATTTTTGTTTAGGTGCAAGGGTAGGCGCGAAGGCTGTAGTTTTACGCCGAGCAACACTCCCGTCGCAGATAGACAAAAAGACTCGCTCGCAGGGTGTATACGTACACAAAAAAACAGGACCGCCGCGGCGGTCCTTGACGTGAGGAGGGATAGGAAATGTGTTTCGTTTGTTCGATTGTGTTCGGCGTTCAGTCGTCGTAACGGTCGTAGCAGACTCCGTTGCGGTAACGGTAACGGCGCATTTCGCGGTTGCCGTCGCAGGTGGCGTCGATCTCGAATTCGTACACTTCGCCGTTCTCGTAGACTTTACATTCGACGACGGTCTTGCCGGAAGCTCTCTCCTTCATCTCGAAATCGATAACGAGTATGTTCCCGCCGGATACGCTCTCGATCTCCACTTCGGTCTTACCGTACTCTTGCTCGATGCTTAACTCGAATTCCTCGGTGACTTTGCCGTCCACTACTATTTTGTAGCCGAATTCCTCTTCGCCGTTCTCGCTGGATTTCTCTATCTCGACGTAGTTGTCGCGGTCAAGGTATGCGGTGAATTCAAGCTCCGCTTCGTCGGCTTCCGTTTCGCGTTCGCCTATCACGGCGTACTCGCGCTCTCCCGCTATCATTATGCCTTCGAGCCTCCATTCCACTTCTTCTTCGCCGTCGTCGAGCTCACGGGATATCTCCTGCTCGTTATAGTGGATCACGAAGCTCTGTGTGTTGCCGTAAAGGTCGGTCGAGCTTATCTCTACCTTCTTCGCATAGCCCTCGAGCTCGCTCTCGCCTTCGTCAATCACGATACCGCTCGAGTTAAGCATTTTGTCCACTATCTGAAGGTAACGGTCCACTACCGCGGTCTCTTCTTCGGTCAGGTTTCCGCCTGCGTAGCCGGTGCCTGCTTCGGGAGTTTCTGTTCCCGCTTCGGGGGTTTCGGTACCCGCTTCGGGGATTTCGGTTCCCGCTTCAGGCTGTTGAGTGTCCGCTTCGTCATCGGGAGCAACTACTCCTTCCGCCATATCGGCAAGGATCGCGCCGGAGCCCAACGCCGTCATACCTAACGCTTCGGCGGACGCGCTGATCTTGTCTTGCTCGGTATTGTTGTCGCCTACGCATCCCGTAAGCATCACGCTTGCGGCTATAGTCATTACTACCGCTATCGCTATTATCGCAAATACTTTCTTTTTCATTTTTGTGCCTCCTGTTCGGGGTATTTTCACCTTATAAACAATCGGCGAAAGCGTTTTGCCAAACTTTATGAAAATTTTTTCAAATTATTTTTTCGAGCTGTCAATCGTCGTCTTCATCGTCGTCTTCATCGTCGTCGAACATATCGTCGAAATCGTCGAATATATCGTCCTTGTCGAGCACTATCTCCGCGTCGCCTATCGTGTATTCGTACTGCTCGTCTCTTCCGCCGTTATTCCTCACGCGCACGCTGAAAGCCCTCTGCACGCCGTCACGGACTATCATTCCGTGCATCATCCTGCCGCCGCCCTGATGTTCGCTCTCGTAAAACCTTATCCCCGTCGCTCTGTCCGCTCCGATGAGAAGTTCCACTTCCGTCCTGCCGTCCTCGTATTCCGTTTCTATACTGAAGCTGTCTATGACTTCGCCGTCGGCGTCATATACGGTATATTCGTATTCCTGTTCGTCCGCTTCACATTCGAGTTCCACTTTGACGGTCACTCCGTCCGCGCTTCTCGCCACGAATTCCATTTCTTCTTCGCCTTCCGCGGGCTCCACGCTACGCGTGCCTTCCACGGCATACTCCGTGCCGTTCAATTCCATTACGCCGCTCAAGCGGTATTCCCTCTCGTCGTCGCCTGCTTCGTATAAGGTTTCGTTATAGTAAAGGCGCATTACGGACGAGCGCCCTTCGAGATCGCGCATATCGGTAAGCAACATTATCTTATAATCCGCTCTGTCCGAAGCCTGTTGCCTCACTTCGTATCCGCTTCCCGCAAGCACGCTCTCCACGAGTTCCATATAGCCGTTGATAAGCGTAACGGCTTCGTCGTCGGACATATTGCCGCCGTTGCCGTTCCCGCTTCCTCCGCCGTTACCGTAGCTTTCCGCATCGCCGCTTCCGAAAAGCAGACCGACCGGCAAAGTACTAACGGCGCTTTCCGCGCTCTTATCGTATTTGAGGAGCATAATGCCCGACGACATCGCGCTGAAACCGTATTCCGAAGCGTAAGCTACCGTAACGGGAGTATTATTCCCGCCGATATCGTCGCTCGCCCCCTCGTCGCGCGGGAACCATAGGATCAAAGAGGTCACGACGATAGCCACGATGACCGCCATAGCCGCCCCTACCGCCCAACGCTTCGCGCTGCGCTTGGGCTTGGCGCTTGCCGCGCTTATATTGTATTCGTGCGCCTCGTCCGCACCGAAAAGCGCTCTGCGCGTTTCGTTTTTAACGCGGTCGCCGGGCGCTATCTCGCGCCAGTCCTTTCTGAGTTCTTTCTTTACGTCGCGCTCTTTCATCGCTTTTCCTCCTTCTCGAGGTAGGCTTTGAGGGCTTCGAGTCCCTTCTTGTATTTCCAACTGACCGTGGATATAGGAAGTCCTTTCATTTTCGCTATCTCGCGCCGTTTATATCCGGCGACTACGGCGAGCATGACTATTTCGTAGCTCTCCTCGTCGAGTACCTCCGCCGCTTCCGCAATAAGGCTTTCGCGTTTATCCGTGTATGTAAGCCGCGCTCCGTAGCCGCTTTCTTGCGAAAAATCGGTGCTGTCCACGCGCTTCCTTCTGTGATATTCGTTGATGGCAAGCCTTCTCGCTATCGTGGTGAGCCAGCCCGTCACGTTACTTCCTTCACGGAGTCTCTCCATTCCCCTGAATGCCGCAAGGTAGGTGTCCTGCATGACGTCTTCCGCGAGCATCCTGTCCTTCAGCACGCCGTAAGCCGTGAGAAAAACCGCCTTATGAGTCAGGGCGTACAGTTCGTCAAAAGCATTCTGATTGCCGCGGGATATTTCTTCCGCTAACCGAAACAGCCGCTCCAAACGTTCCTCCGTAAAGGTTCTTCCGTATAATTAACAAAACAAATTCGCGTTTTGCCAAAAAGAACCGAAATAATTTTGACACAACCGAAAAAAAATTGCAATCGAACGCAAACAATATGCGTAAATACCGCCGCAATGCAAAAATACGGACGGGTATCCGTCCGTAAGAGAGGCAATCGGTATTTGTCTGCGTACTATGCCGCGTTTGCTCCGTCCGAAAAGCTTTTTTCAAGCGCTTCCTGCATAAAGGCGACGGCTCGCGCGAAACACTCTTTGCCGTACTTACCGTGCACCGAATCGAGGGAAGCGGCGTGCATGCCGTTGATACCTTTACATACGAAATAAGCGCACGGCACGCCCGACGATTTGAGTTTGGTATAGAGCGAAAGCGACTCCGAAAGCAAGCGATCCATACCCGACGCCACGATGAACGACGGCGGGAAATCCCCGTCCGCGTAAAATTCGGGAGAGGTAAGCCTTCGTTCGTCGCCGTCGAAATGCGCTTTCAGTTTCTTATATGTTTCTCCGGCGAACGCGGACACATAAGTCTTGATGAAAGGAAATCCGGTATCAATCGAACGGTAAGGATCGTAGATACCGCTTAGAAGAAGGAGCGCGGAAGGCTTGAAAGTGTCCTTGTACGAAAAATCCACTCCGAGTTCGTCGAAAAGTTCGCGGTGGGTGGTCATCGCCCCTATCATTGCGGCAAGATGTCCGCCTGCGGACTCGCCGCCGACGACGACTCTGTTTCTGTCGAAGCCCCATTCGTCGGCTCTGTCGAGAACGTATGCTAGCGCCGCAAAGATCTGTCGCAAGAAGTCGCGGTGAGTTTCGCCTCGCGCGTAATCGTATCCCGCCGTCACCGCGACGTAGCCCATATCCGCCCAATGCTTGCAATACGACCTTCTTACGCTTCGCCTTCCCGACACCCATCCGCCGCCGTGGATATAGAAAAGGAGCGGCTTTTTCGTCGCGATATCGTCTATTTTACGGTAAACGTCTATAGCCGCGCGACGTACGGAACCGTCGTAACGCACGTTCTCCTTCTTTTCCAGACCTTCGTATTTCTTATACAACAAAGGATAATACAGTAATTCCACGCCGTTGGCGCAGAACTCCATAAGACGGATCCTTAATCTGTCCGAACGGTTAAGTCCCATTCCCTCACCTCCGTAAAAGCGCGAAAACAAACGCCTTACAATTCGATTATATACGGAAAAGTCTTCCGTGGGAAGACGGAATCGAAAAAAATATCTTTTCCCTGAAATAAAGTTAACTTATCGTCACAGAATATCCTGATAAAGCTTGGGCGTATCGACGCGGGTAATGTCGAGGATGATACCGTTATGCTTCACGGTGGAATATATCGGCGCGCCTTCGGCGAATGTGACTCTCAATTTTACGCCGAGATCTACGGGGTTGCCGGTGGTCTGTATCGCAAAATCGGGAGAAAGCGCCTTGACGTAATCGGCGGAGGACGAACCTCTGTAACCGTGATGACCGAGCTTCAATACGTTCACTCTGCCCACGGCGGCGCCGACTTCGTCCTCGTCGCCGTCATAATTGTTCATATCGCCGCTTAGCATCACGCGGTAGCCGTTTTTCTCGACTAGCACGGCGAGCGAATTTTCGTTCTCGCCCACCTTATTGCCTTCCTCGGCTTCTCTTCCGTTAAATATCGTAACGGTGTAATTTCCTAACTCGAAGGATACGTCCTCGAGCTCGCTGATTATAGGAACGCCTTTTGCGTTAAGGGCGTATACCGTCTGCCCGTAAACTTCGAGGTTGTCCCAATTCTCCACCTCGTAATCGTCGATCCTGTCCTCGTAATAACGCTTTAGATATGCGCGACCTATCCGCACGTTATCCTCCTCTATCACGGTGTCGAAGCCGCCGAGATGATCGGAATGGGCGTGCGT
>JADINF010000098.1 GCA_017694145.1 Candidatus Stercoripulliclostridium pullicola | reverse complement strand
GTAGCTTTTACCGCGGAAGCTGCGGTCACCTTCATACTCATAAACACCGCAAATTTAAGGATGCGCACCCGATACAAGTTTACAAGGCGTGCGACAAGGCTTGCGCTCGCTTACGCGGCGCTTATCGCGGCGCTTGTCGCCGTGTGCGCGCTTGCGTTTGAAAGCGTGGCGGCGGGAGTCGCGGCGGTGATACTCTGCTGCGGACTTTCGCCCACGATAGCCAAATTCGCGGCGCTCATAATGCTTCCTTTCGAAAAAGCAAACAACAGGCGTTACACGGAAAAGGCTAAAGCTTATCTTGCCGGTCTGAACGTGGTGAGCGTGGGGATAACGGGAAGCTACGGCAAGACTTCCTGCAAGAATATCCTTGCGGAAATGCTCGCCTCGCGCTATAAGGTCATCAAGACGGAAGGAAATTACAATACGCCGCTCGGAATAGCCAAAACGCTCGGAAATTATGCAGGCGAACAGATATTCATAGCGGAAATGGGAGCGAAAAGGCGGGGCGACATCAGAGAGCTTTGCGATATGGTACGCCCGAAATACGCGATAATCACGGGCGTCGCGCCGCAACATCTAGAGAGTTTCGGCGATATCGACAACGTTGCGCGCACGAAGTTCGAGCTTGCGGAAGCGATACCGGAGGACGGACTCACGGTATTCAACGGCGACAATCCGTACACGCGCAGAATGCGTGAAAATTCTCCTTCGCCGAGCGTGAGCGCGGGATATAAAGAGGGAGAGTACCGCGCCGAGAACGTGCGACTGAATTCGCAGGGGTGCAAGTTCGTACTCGTGACGAAAGCGGACAGGATACCCATGGAAACCACTCTTCTCGGACGGCACAACGTGTTGAATATCGTATTGTGCGCGGCGCTCGCGCACGAAATGGGCGTTTCACTTCCCGAAATAGCGCGGACGGTGAAAGAATTGCGCCCCGTGCCGCACAGGCTCGAAGCGAGCCGTGCGGGCGACATTACGGTGATAGACGACAGCTATAACGCCAATATCGAGGGCGTGGGGTGCGCGCTCGAAGTGCTGGCGGCGTTTCCGGGAAGGAAGGTGGTGTATACGCAGGGCATAGTCGAGCTCGGACGGGCGCAGAAGTCGGTAAACCGCGAGGTAGGCAGGCTTGTAGCCGCGGTCGCGGACGCGGTGATATTGAGCGGAGTGAACGCGCAGGCGATATACGAAGGGTTGCGGGAGAGCGGATTTTCGGGGGAAGTGCACCGTTATTCGGGGCTGAAAGAAGCCGAAGAAGGGTTCAAAGAAGTTTTGCGTCCCGGCGACGTATTGCTTATTCAGAACGATATACCGTAAATAAAGGAGGGAATATGTTGAAGGTCGGAGCGTTTTTCGGCGGCGATTCGTCGGAGCACGACATATCTGTGATAACCGCGCTGGAAGCGATAGCCGCCATGCCGTCGGCGGGGGTAAAGTGTATCCCGGTATACATGCGCGACGGGAAGTGGTACACGGGCGGTAAGCTCGTCAACGTGAAAAGTTATATGCCTTTCGAAGCCGAAAAGCACGAAGAAGTGTTCCTGAAAGGCGGCGTCTTGTATAAAATCAAGCGTGGCGGCAGGGCGAAAGCGTGGGAAAAGCTCGATTGCGCCCTGATACTTGCGCACGGCGGAAGCGGCGAAGACGGCGGCTTGCAGGGGCTAATGGAAATAAACCGTCTGCCTTATACTTCGTCCGGAGTATGCGCAAGCGCGGTATGTATGGATAAATTCATTGCAAAAAACTTCCTCGCCGAAGCGGGCTTCCCGGTGCTCGAAGGAGTGAAAATTCCACGCGAATACGACGAAAAAGCGCTCGAAAACGCGGAAAAGATCGGATATCCGCTGTTCGTGAAGCCCAATTCACAGGGAAGCAGTATCGGCGCGGGTATCGCGCGCGACAGACGGGAGCTCGAGGAAAAGCTCGCGCTCGCTCACGAATTCGACGAATTCGCGCTGGTCGAAAGGTGCGTCACGGAAGCCGAAGAATACAACGTGGGCGTATTCCGTTGCGGTAAAGATCTCCTTGTAAGCGAGCCCGAACGCCCCGTGAGAGCGAGCGAATTCCTGACTTTTGACGATAAATATATGTTAAGAGGCGGGGGGATGAGCGGCTCGGAGAGGGAATTCCCCGCAAAAGTCGGCGAAAAGACGCGCACAGAGCTTAAACGCATCGCGGGGGAAGCGTACGAAGCGGTAGGCGCGGACGGCGTAGTGAGGGTGGACTTCATAAGCGATCGCGGCAAGTTATATCTCAACGAGATAAACACCGTACCCGGCTCGCTCGCTCACTATCTTTTCCCCGAATACGGATATACGGAACTCTTGTCTTTACTTATAGAAAACGCCCTTAGAAAGGGCGTAAAGAGCGAAAAAATATACTTTACCGACGTTCTGAACAGGGGTAAGGGGAAGGGCGGCTGATCATTTCTTACAGGGATCGACGGGCTTGACTACTACGGTCTTGTTGTCGGTGTAACGGACGAGCCCCGGTTTACCGAGCTTTTTCACGAATTTGCGCAAGGTGTAATCCACTTCGACCGAAGGCGCTTCGCGCGCTTCCGAATAATAGGCGACCGCTTCGGCTACCTTACGTATAACGCCGAGCGGCGCGGTTCTGTCCGGTTGCAGTATCACGCCGTGCGCGCCGTGATAATTCTTGACGTGGAGCCAGAGGTCCTTACCCGAAGCTATGGAGAAAGTCACTTCCTCGTTCTGCGAATTATTCTTGCCGACGTAGGCGGTGAAGCCTTCTATGTCCAAGCGGAGCGGGGGAGTCTTTTTCGGCGTCTTGCCGCCGCGCGCAGACGTGCTTTTACGCTTTCCCGCGAGGGCGTCGAGCTCCGCTTCTATCTCCGCGTATTCGGCGTCCGAGGAGCAGTTCGAGATAGCCGTTTCTATCGTCATGAGGTAGTCGAGAAGTTCCCGCGAACGTTCCTTTTCGGCGCGCGCGTAGCTCTCCGCGCCCTTTGCCTTGGCGTATTTGCGGAAATAGCGTTCTACGTTCTTTTGTGGCGAAATAGTGGGGTCTAAAGCTATTTCTACGCTTCGAGTATTATAAAAATCGTCACAAATTATAATACTTGCACCGCGTTCGACCCGATAAACGTTGCATTGAAGTATCTCCGCGAGTTCGCGGTAACGCTCCTTCTCCCCGCTCGACGCGAGCACCGCGTCCGCTTCCTCCGAGTGGCGTTTGGCTTTTGCTTTCAGAGCTTTCAGTTTCTTGTTGAGCTTGCGCGTGTCGTCCGCTTTCCTTGCCGCGGCGACGCCCGCCGAGTAGTAAGCTTCCATGGCTTCGGAGAGAGTAGGATACCTTACCGTCTTATTACCTTTGCTTGCCGTTGCGTAGGGGTATGCGTAGAAACCTTTGGGCGTTCCGTCGGGAGTAAGTATCACGCAGGGCGAATACCCTTCGTAAGAGTAGAGGTCGTCCATGCGCGCGGCGGCTCTTTCGGCTCCGACATCGGCGCTCGCCGCGTACAGCTCGGCGGCGCTTTCCTTGGAAAGTCCGTTAATTTCGCGGCACAACGTTTTTACCGCCTCTTCCGGCGCGGCGTTTCCGATTATTTCGCTCACCTTCGCGCTTTCGCTCAGGAGAGTCTTGCCTCTTTGCGGCAGTTCGTAACGGTGGCGGGGGAGCACGGTGCGCGTTTTTTCGCCCACGACGCGCTTCATCGCGTCGATCACCGTATAATTTTCGTCGGTGAGTATCACGTTGGACGAGCCGCCCATTATTTCGGTTATCAGCCTCAATTTCAGCTCGTCGTTCAATTCGTTGCGGCTCGTTACGTTTATCTCTACGATCCTGTCTTCGTTGAGAATACGTATACCATCTATGCGCGAACCGCTCAGATATTTGCGCAAAACCATGCAAAACGGCGTCGGTATCTGCCCGCCGCGAGCCTTTTCCGCGCTTAAATGTATGCGAGGCATGCCCGCGCGACAGCTTATCGTCAAAGCGGAATTTACGCCTCTCGCGCGCAAATTGAGGATTATCTCGTCCTCCGACGGCGCGACTATCCTGTCGATGCGTCCGCCCGAGTAATTCTTATGCGTTTCCTTTGTAAACGCTTTCAGCGTTATCATATCGTTAGGCATATTTCCATTATAACCCGAAAGGGCGCCTTAATCAATCGATTTCGACCCTTTACGGACGGCGGAGAGCCTCAACTAATGTTTTTTTCGCGCTTAAATTTGCCCCTTCAAACGGTTGCATTACCTTTTTTTATATGCTAATATATGTAGGCTATACTTATTATCGATAATAATTGGAGGTTTACCAATATGGAGTACTCAATTCAGAAGCTCGAAAAATCGAGAGTAGAGATCGCCGTCAGCGTGGACAAAGCGGAATGGAAAGATCTCATCCAACAGGCGTTCATCAAGAACAAGAGCCGTTTCAGTATCGAGGGATTCCGTCCCGGCAAGGTGCCTTTCGGCGTGCTTGCCAAGAGATACGGCGAAGAAATATTCTACGAAGACGCCGCCGACCTCGCGATCGGCAAGCATTACGGCGATATAGTCGAGAAAGAAAAGCTCAACGTCGTGGCGCGTCCCGACGTGGATATCAACGTTATCGACGCCGACGGTCTTAAATTCGTCTGCACCGTGGCGGTTTATCCCGAATTCGAGCTCGGAGCTTACACCGGACTGAAGATCAAGAAGGTCGCCCGCAGGGTCAAGAAAGAGGACGTTACCGCCGAGATCGACCGCGAGCGCGAGGCCAACGCAAGGTTTATAGACGTCACCGACAGAGCCGTTCAGGAAGGCGACATGATCGAATTCGATTATTCGGGTTCGGTAGACGGCGTCAAATTCGACGGCGGCACCGCGGAGAAATACACGCTTACCGTGGGTAGCAAGCAGTTCATACCCGGCTTCGAAGATCAGCTCGTCGGCAAGAAAATAGGCGAGAAATTCGACGTAAACGTCACTTTCCCCGAAGATTATCACGCCGAGGATCTCAAAGGAAAAGCGGCTAAATTCGAATGTCTTATCCACACTATCAAGTATAAAGAGCTTCCCGTAGCGGACGACGAATTCGCAAAGGATCTCGGAGAATTCGACACTTTCAAGGAATACGAAGCGAGCGTTAAGGCAAGACTTCAGAAGAAAGCCGACGACGAAGCCACCGCGAAAGAGGACGAGGCGCTCCTCAAAGCAATAATGGACGCGACTTCCGTCGAGCTTCCCGACGCGATGATAGAGGACGAGCTCGACCGCCAGCTCGAAGGTATGAAAGCGAGCATGAGCCGTTACGGTCTGAAGTTCGAGGACTATCTCAAATACATGAACACCACCGTCGACGATATCCGCAAAGAGCGCAGGGCGCAGGCGGAAGCTGATTGCAAGACCGGAGTTGTGCTCGAAGCCATAGTCAAGAAAGAGAACCTTATCCCCACAAAAGAGGAATTCGAAGCGGAGCTCAAGAAGCAAGCCGACGAAGCGGGCAAGAGCGTCGAGGAATACACCAAGGACTGGGACGAATACCGCTACAACTACACTATGAACAAGCTCGTCGACGACAAGCTGTTCAAATTCCTGCGCGAGAACAACGAAATAGCGTAAGGCCTTCGCTTTTCCGCGTAGCGGAACGCAGGGCGTTTCGCTAAAATTCAACAAAACCACTCTCAAACGTCGCGTCGCCGCCGCATAAGCGGCACGCGGCGTAAGTACACTTAACGATAGGAGGCGAAAGATGGACAATACCGTCAAATCCGTAATGATGCCTATACCTACTGTCATCGAGCAGACCAACAGAGGCTCGACGGCGTACGATCTTTATTCGAGATTGCTCGAGGACAGGATCATATTCCTTACGGGCGCGATAGACGACGCCACGGCGAATCTCGTAGTGGGACAGCTTCTTTATCTCGAAACCAAAGATCCCGCCAAAGACATTTCCTTGTATATCAATTCGCCCGGCGGCAGCGTGACCGCGGGTATGGCTATATTCGACACGATGAATTACGTGAAGTGCGACGTTTCGACGATATGCGTGGGGCTTGCGGCTTCCATGGGCGCCTTCCTGCTTGCCGCGGGCGCGAAAGGCAAGAGGATATGCCTTCCCAATTCGGAAGTCATGATACATCAGCCTTTGGGCGGCGCGCAGGGACAGGCGAGCGACATCAAAATAGTCGCCGATCACATCATGCGCACCAAGAAAAAACTCAATACCTTCCTTGCGGAAGCGACCGGTAAGTCGTACGAAGAGATCGAGCGCGACACCGACCGCGACAATTATATGACCGCCGAGGAAGCGAAAGAATACGGTATCGTGGACGCCGTATATTATTCCCGCAACGGCTGAGCGGGCAAGATACATAAACTTTAGAGCGGTTCACGCCGCGTGAGAGGTAAAATGGATCCTTTCTTCAAAGACGAAATAAAATGCTCTTTTTGCGGAAGAAGCGAAAAGAGTCTCGATATTCTGTACGCCGGACAGAACGGCGCGTTTATCTGCAGGGATTGCGCGGAAAAGATAGCTCTCGCGTTCCGCGAGAACTCGGCTTCCGCAGAGAACGACGGCGGAGTAAATCTCTTGTCGCCCAAGGAGATCAAGGCGCGTCTGGACGAATACATCATCGGACAGGACAAAGCCAAAAAAATACTGTCCGTAGCCGTTTACAACCATTATAAGAGGGTGCTTTCGTCGGGCAGCGAGAAATTCAAGGACGTCGTGCTCGAGAAGAGCAATATCCTTATGCTCGGACCGACGGGTTCGGGCAAGACCTTGCTTGCGAGAACGCTCGCGGGCATACTGAACGTACCGTTCGCGATGGCGGACGCCACGGCGCTTACCGAAGCGGGTTACGTGGGCGAGGACGTCGAGAATATACTTCTCAAGCTCATTCAGGCGGCGAAAGGCGACGTTCAGCGCGCACAGAAGGGCATAATCTATATAGACGAGATAGACAAGATATGCCGTAAGAGCGAGAACGTAAGCATAACGCGCGACGTTTCGGGCGAGGGCGTCCAACAGGCGCTTCTCAAGATACTCGAATCCACCGTCGCCAACGTGCCCCCGCAGGGCGGGCGCAAGCATCCGCAACAGGAGTTCATTCAGATAGATACCACGAACATACTCTTTATTTGCGGCGGCGCTTTCGTGGGGCTCGAAAAGATAGTCGGCAAGCGCAAAGAAACTTCTACCATAGGTTTCACGGGGACCGTGCATTCCGACGAGAAAAGTTATTCGGAGATGCTCGAGGATCTTCAGCCCGACGATCTCATCAAATTCGGTCTTATACCCGAATTCGTGGGCAGAGTGCCGATAGTCGCCACCCTCGAACCGCTCGACCGCAAAGCGTTGATGTCAATCTTGTGCGAGCCGAAGAACGCTCTCGTCAACCAGTATCGCAAACTGCTCGATATGGACGGGATAGATCTCGAATTCGAGGAAGAAGCGATAGGGGCTATAGCCGACCGCGCGCTCAAACTGAAGACCGGCGCGCGCGGATTGCGCACGATAGTGGAGAACGCCATACTCGGGCTGATGTACGACGCGCCCGGGGACAAGGACATAGGGAAAATAATCGTCACCGCCGATTGTATCGACAAGGGTACGCCGCCGGTGGTGATAAGGCGTAACAAGGTAGGCTGATCCGATATCGTTCTACCAATATTTACGCATTGATTTTGCCGCCCGCGGGTGGTAAAATTTCAAACAGGCAGGAAAAAATTATGGAAGACATAAGAATTAAAGCGATCGCCGTTAAAAAAGCGGTATTTCCGTACGAAAACGGCAGGACGGATCTTACTTTTGCAGACGATATAGCCGCGGTCAAAGCGGCTGTCAACGCGGGACAGCGCGTGGCGCTCGTACCCGCGAGGGAAGTTCCTTATGAGATCCGCGAAGGCGACATCGCCATAGTAGCGACAGTCGAGCAATTCATGATGACGCCCGAGGACGCGGGCGCGACGCTCATATACAGAGCGGACAGGACCCGTTATTTCGTGCAAAATCCCGTGACGGAGAACGGTATCACCGAGATATCGCTCATTCCCGCGCGCTTTTTCACGACTGCGGACGACAAAGAGATATTCGCTTTATATAAGAGAGCCGAAAAAGCTTATGCGGATTATCTCGAAGCGGAGGGCGGTAAGGGCATCGAACTCGAATTCGACACCCTGAATACCGACATTGACGCGATAGTCATGCATTTAAGCAACACCGACAAGATGCAATTCGTCACCGCGCTCGACACCAAAGTGCGCCTTGTGAAATTCATCAACGCGCTCGCTTACGAGATGGAGATAATGTCGATAGACGCTTCCGTCGCGCAACAGGTGCGCGAGAGCATGGACGAAAATCAGCGCGAATATTACGTGCGCGAGCAGATCAAGGCGTTGTCGCAGGAGATAGACGAGGACGACGAGAGCGAGAGCTATCTCGAGAAGATCGACGAGCTCAAGACCACCGAAGAGAATAAAGAAAAATTCAGAAGGGAAGTGCGCAGACTGGGCAGGACGGCGCCGTCCTCGCCGGATATGGCGCTTCTCAAGAATTATCTCGACACGGTGATAGAGCTTCCGTGGGGGATCTACACGGAGGACAACGAAGACCTCAAGGACGCGCAACGGGTGCTGGACGAAGACCATTACGGTATCGAAAAGGTCAAGGAGCGCCTCATCGAAGCGCTCGCGGTGCGTAAGCTTTGCAAAGAGGGAAGGAGCCCCATAATCTGTCTCGTGGGACCTCCCGGAGTGGGCAAGACCTCTATCGCGCGCTCGATAG
>JADINF010000097.1 GCA_017694145.1 Candidatus Stercoripulliclostridium pullicola | reverse complement strand
CAAAATCGACTATCTGATTTAACGGTCATCCGTTAAACTTCCCGACAATGGTCCATACCTTTATTTATAAACATAACGGTAAACCGTTGTATTTTCTGTGGGACGTGGAAAGCGGCAGTTTGTTCAACGTGGACGATGTCGCTTTTTTATGCGCGGTCAATCGCTACGGCGAGCCCGACGAAGCCCTGCGCGCCGCTTACGAAGCGTTGGGCGCGGAGCACGTCGCCGAATGCGAAGCGGAATTCGACGAGCTTGAAAAGAACGGCGCATTGAACGCGCCGCAGAAAATACGCGAGTTTAAGAAAAACGCAGGCGTCGTCAAGGCGCTTTGTCTGCATATCTGTCACGATTGTAATCTCCGTTGCGAATACTGTTTCGCTTCGGGGGGTACGTATAATACGGCGCGCGACTACATGAGCGCGGAAACCGCAATGGCGGCGATCGATTTTCTTATCGCTTCGAGCGGAAATATCCGTAATCTCGAAGTCGACTTCTTCGGCGGAGAACCGCTTATGAATCTCGACGTAGTCAAAAAAACCGTGGAGTACGCCAAGGCGAGAGCCGCGGAAGCCGGGAAACGCTTCAGTTTCACGATGACCACCAACTGCCTCTTGCTCAACAAAGCCAACGCCGAATGGCTGAACGCCGAAATGGATAACGTCGTTTTAAGTATCGACGGCAGGGAATCCGTACACAACGGCGTGCGGAAATCCGTGAGCGGGAAAGACTGTTTTGGCGTAATACTTGATAATGCCGTCGCATTCCGTAAGATACGCGGCGAAAAAAAATATTACGTCAGAGGTACATATACCGCGAAAAACAAAGATTTCTGCGCCGACGTTCTCGCGCTGAACGACAGGGGGTTCGATCAGATTTCCGTCGAGCCCGTGGTGCTTCCCGACGATCATCCGCTCGCTCTGAAGATGAGCGACCTCGAGGAACTTAAGGCAGAATACGACAAGCTCGGAGAAGCCTATATCGAACGCAGAAAGAGCGGTAAATGGTTTAATTTCTTCCACTACATGATAGACCTTGAGCACGGACCGTGTCTGAATAAACGCCTTACGGGGTGCGGCGCGGGTACGGATTATCTCGCGGTTTCGCCTACGGGCGACATTTATCCCTGTCATCAGTTCGTGGGCGGCGACGACGCATATTTACTGGGAAACGTGCGCGACGGCATCCTCCGGCAGGACGTGCGCGAGCGCTTTGCGGGATATACCGTTCTGAGCAAGCCGCATTGCGCTAATTGCCCCGCAAAATATTATTGCGGAGGCGGCTGTACCGCCAACGCGCTTCATTTTACCGGTTCGCCCGACGGCTGCTACGAGCTCGGTTGCGCTCTGCAGCGTAAGCGCCTCGAGGTGAGCCTGGCGATCCGGTTTATCGAAAACGTAATGGAAAACAACGCCGACTGACCCTCGGCGTTGTTCGTTTTGAGTTCGTTTCGTTTTATTTATATTTTAATTATTAAAAGATAATTGACTTGCCGACAATTAAACTATATAATATTTAGGAATAACGTATGGAGGCATACTTGTGAGTAAGAAAAAATCGATTGTCATTGCCGTGATACTCGCGATAGTATTCATCGGCTTGGCACTTCTGATATTTCCTTTGAACGGCGAGGACAGCTTCGCTATCGGCAATACCAATTACGATTTCCATTGGGTCGCCGGTACGATCAAGCTCGGACTTGATCTCGAAGGCGGTATGTATGTGGTTTATGCGATGGACCTCGACGGCATCGATACGGCGGATCGCGACTCTGCGATAGAAGGTACCATCAGCAATCTCGAAGCGTTGCTTTTCTCTAAAGGTTATACCGAAGCTACCGTCACACGGCAGGGTACGGACAAGATCCGCGTTGAGATCCCGTCCGTCGAAGACACCGAAACGCTAATGAACCTTATCGGCGAACCCGCCACCCTCGAGTTCAAGGACGAGGACGGCAACGTTCTTATCGAAGGCGGCAAGCACCTCGAAGACGCTTCCGCGGTACTTTACGAAGGAAGCTATGCAATCAGTCTTACCTTCAACGCCGAAGGCACTTCGGCTTTTGCCACGGCTACGGCGAACAACCTCAATAAGACTATAGGTATCTATATCAACGGCGAAGAGATAATGGCGCCTACGGTCAACTCTACCATTACCGACGGTAACGCCGTTATCACGGGCAATTATACTCAGGCGCAGGCAAACGAGCTTGCGATCAAACTTAAAGCGGGAACTTTCGCGGTTCCGCTGAGTCCCGACGAGACCGCGACCATAAGCCCCACGCTCGGTCAGGACGCATTGAAAGCGGGCATTATGGCGGGTATCATAGGTCTTGCCATGGTTATCGCGTTCATGCTCGTTATTTATCGCGGCATGGGCGTTCTCGCTTCTTTTGCTCTCCTTATTTACAGCGTACTTCTCATTTATGCGCTCGCTCTCGTTCCGTGGGTACAGCTCACGCTCCCCAGTATCGCCGGTATTATTTTGAGTATAGGTATGGCGGTCGACGCGAACGTAATAATTTTCGAACGTATCAAAGACGAACGTAAACTTTTCGGTAAGCCTATACGTTCCTGCGTTCAGATAGGATTCAAGAAGGCTCTGACCGCTATTCTCGACGCGAACGTAACCACGATAATAGGTTCGGTAATCATGATCATACTCGGAGCGTCCACGATCAAGAGTTTCGCGATAACGTTGCTTATAGGTATACTGCTGTCGATGTTCACCGCGATAATAGTAACGAGATTGCTCTTCAATATCTCGCTTGCATTCAACGAAGATTCCGACGTATATTACTCGCTTAAACTCAAGAAGAGCGACGACGACAAAAAAAGCGCCGAAAAAGTAAGATTCGGCAAAGCCGGTACGGCAGGGGAGGCGGAATAACATGAAAGATTCCAAAGCTCTCGCGAAAATCAAATTGTCCTTACAGAAACTGCCCATTTCGAAGAATACTTATTATTGGTTCATTCTTCCCGCGGTGATCATATTTATCGCGCTCGTATGCGGCTCGGTCTATACCGGCAACAACCAGTATGACGGATTTGCCAACATAGGTATAGATTTCAGAGGAGGCACCGTTCTCACCGTACAGATGGACGGCGCCGAAATGCTCGGCGGTAACCGCGAAGCAAACCTTGAGCTTATCACCGAAGTGGTGGAACGCAACGGCGCGCTCGTGTCTTCCGATCAGGATTCGGGATCCAATACGCTTATAGTCCGCTACCCCAACTCCATAGAAGTCGACGGTATCCGTTCCGACTACAACAGCGCGGAGCGTACCGAAGAGATGATTGCAATCAACCGTAAGATAGCGGAAGAAGTCGTCAGCGCGTTCAAAGCGAAATACGGCGATTCCGTCGAAGTCAGGGCGAACCCCGAGATGATCAATGCAACGGCGAGCGAAAACCTCATACAGAAGGCTTTGTTGTCGGTAGGTATCGCGATGCTCCTGATGCTCATCTATATCGCTTTCAGATTCGACTTCTTCAGCGGACTCGCGGCGCTGTGCGCTCAGTTGCACGACGTGATCATCATGCTTTCGTTGGTCATTATTTTCCGCATACAGATCAACAGTTCTCTGATAGCGGGCATTATAACCATAGTCGCGTATTCAATCAATAACACGATAGTCATATTCGACCGCGTACGCGAAAACATGGCTCCTTACAAACATAAGGATAAGTCGAAACTCGATTTCGGTTATATAATCGACACGTCGGTCACCGAATCGCTGACCCGCGCGTTGTTCACGAGCTTTACCACGCTTATCACGATAATAGTGCTTGCAGCGTGGGGCGTGCAATCGCTTACCAATTTCGCGCTACCGATCATATTCGGTATCCTCGCCGGTCTGTATTCGTCGATATTCCTCGCTCCCAGCATCTGGGGATTGATAATGAACGCCAGGCGTAACAAGCAGCGCAAGGCTAAGAAAGCCGCGGCAATGAGAGGAAGGCGCAGATAAACACTACAATCCGAAAAGAGCTCTTAACGGGCTCTTTTTGCGTATATACAATAATTATGGCAGACAGAACGCAACAAATGTTGATAGCCGATATAGCGGCGAAAACGGGGCTTCCAAAGATACTTGCGGAGCTTGTAGTCGCGCGCGGTTACGACACCGCCGAAAAAGCGGCGGCGTTTCTTACGCCGGATCCGTCCGCGCTGTCATCGCCGTATTCTCTCGCAGGGACCGAAGACGCGGTCAGACTTATAGAAAAACATTCCGCAAACGGTAAAATTCTTGTGTTCGGCGATTACGATTGCGACGGTATAGGCGCGAGCGCGATATTGAGTATTGCACTTCGCGAGCACGGCGCCGATGCGGAAGTATTCATACCTACCAGAACGGAAGACGGTTACGGTTTGTCCGAATACGCGCTGAAGCGCGCATACGATAAGTATAAACCGACGTTGCTTGTGACCGTGGACTGCGGCATAGGCTCCATAGGAGAAATCAGGCTCGCGCACGAGCTGGGTATGGAAACCGTAGTCACGGATCACCACGAACCGATGGCGACGCTACCAGATTCCGTAATAATAAATCCCAAGACGCAGACCGACGCGGAGGAATTATGCGGAGCGGGCGTCGCGTTTATGCTTGTCAGGGCGTTGTACGGCGACGAATACGCGATGCGTTTCATCGATATATGCGCCGTGTCGACGATAGCGGATCTGGTACCGCTTACGGGCGACAACAGAATAATTGCCGCATGCGGGCTCAAAGCGTTGAGCTCCGGAAAAGTAAGGTACGGTTTGAAGGCGTTATTGGAGATCGCGGGACATAAACGCGGTTATCCCGTAAAATCGGGCGACGTCGCATTCAAGCTAGCGCCGCGACTGAACGCTTCGGGAAGACTCAGTACCGCCGAAAAATCGTATCGACTGCTCACTACCGACGATAAAGCTACCGTGGACATGCTCGCGGCAGAGCTCGATCGCGAAAACAAAGAACGTCAGGATCTGTGCAATAAAACTATAGCCGAAGCGCGCCGCATGCTTCTCGAATACGATCTTACGCATAACCGCATAATCGTACTGCATAACGACGGATGGGAAGGCGGAGTCGTAGGTATTGCGGCGGCAAAAATTGCGGAAGAATTTTCTCGCCCTACGGTGCTTTTCGTAACGCAGAACGACGTACTGAAAGGGTCTTGCCGCAGTATAAAAGGGGTAAATATTTACGAAGTGCTCGCGGCGGCGAAGGAAGCGATAATACAATTCGGCGGACACACCATGGCGGCAGGGCTGAGCGTCAGACCGGAAGAGCTTGAAAGGTTCACCGCAATAGCCAACGCATACATAAAAGCTACTTATACGGACGAGTATTTCCTGCCGTCCTACGATTATGACGCGGAACTCGCGGTAAGCGACCTTACTACCGATTTCGCTACTAAACTCGAACTTTTGGAGCCTTTCGGCATGGGTAATCCGCGTCCGGTATTCAAGACGGCGTTCCGCAGAATGTTGTTCGAGAGGATCAAAACGCACGCGCATATCAAAAGCAAGCTTAACGCCGTGAGCGAACTTGTCGCCTTCAACGAGCTCGGCAATAAAGAGATACTTAATTCGCCTATGCTGAAAAACGTATTTTATACGGTGGACAAAGAGGAATTCCGCGGCAGAGAAACTTTGAGATGCGTATATCGCGGTATGGAGATAGTGGAGGCGGTACCTCCCGACGCCGAGATAATAGCGCGCGCCGCCGCGGCTTTTATTCCGAAGCGCGAGCTGAAGCGCGTATCGCGCGCATATTGCGGCTACGACGAAACTTTCGGAAGGTTGTTGATCGCGTTCACGCCCGCGACTTTTGCCGCCCTGCGGCGCGAATATCCTTCTTATTTGGTTGCTACCGGACAACTTCTCGGCGACAATCCGTACAATACTATATTGATCGCGCCCGCGCGAGACAATTTCTACGGATATTATTCGGTGATCGAAGTGTTCGACACTCCGCCCGCGGCTTTCGTAAGCGATCTCAAAGCGGAGTATTCCGCGGAGATAGTCGTACACAACAATTCGCCAGAGTACGCTCCCGAAGCTATGCCGCTCGACAGAGACAAATTGCTCGGACTGTTCAGCTTTATAAAAGCTTACGCTAAAGACAGAAACTTCGCGAATATCTACGACGTATATTATACGTTGAGTCTGAAAGGGTATTCCGCCGCTTTCCCCGTTTTCGAGACCGGTTATAGTATACTGACCGAAATAGGGGTAATATATATCGACAAAGACGACTTTCTGCGCGTGAATGCGGGCAAGAAGGATCTTTCCGAGTCGAAAATACTCAAACTTATCCATAACTGCAAACGTTAACGAACTATGTTTACCAGGGAACAGGAATTTATAAAAAAGTGCAAGGGAATTTATTCCGACGAGGACTGCCAGCAGATAGAGTATGCGCTTTCTTTCGCGTCGGAATGTCATAAAGGGCAAGTGCGTGAATCGGGAGAACCTTATATTACGCACCCCATAGCCACGGCGGAAACGCTCATCGATCTCGGTATGGATCCCGCGTGTATATGCGCGGCGCTTCTTCACGACGTGGTGGAAGATACCGCTTGCGACGGAACGACCCTCAAAAAGAAATTCGGCGAAGAAATATATACCCTGGTAGAAGCCGTTACCAAGCTTTCCAAATTGAAATCCAAATTCAGTTCGCGCGTCGAAGAGCAAGCCGAAAATCTCAGGAAACTGTTTTTCGCCATATCGCTCGACCTACGTGTGCTGTTTATAAAACTTGCCGACAGGTTGCACAATATGCGCACTTTGGATGCCTTAAAGCCGGAAAAACAATTAAGGATAGCGAGGGAAACGTTGGATATATACGCACCGATGGCGGCAAGGCTCGGTATATCGGGGATAAAGTGCGAGCTCGAAGATCTGTCGATGAAATACCTCTATCCGGAAGAATACAAGTATCTGTCCGAACAACTCGACGCAAAGCGCGGCGAACGTATGCTACAGGTCACGCGCATAGCTACGGAGATAGAGAAAGAGCTTGAAAAAGTCGGCATCAAAGCGGAGATCAAAGGCAGACCTAAACATTTTTATTCTATATATAAGAAAATGGTCAACCAGCAAAAGACGCTTGACCAGATATACGATCTCATCGCGGTGCGCGTTATTGTGGACGACGTTAAGGAGTGCTACACCGTGCTCGGCACTATACATTCGATGTGGAAACCCGTACCCGGAAGGTTCAAGGACTATATCGCCATGCCGAAGCCCAACCTATATCAATCGTTGCACACTACGGTCGTAAGCAATTTCGGACAGATATTCGAGATACAGATACGCACGCAGGAGATGAACCGCATCGCCGAATACGGTATCGCGGCGCATTGGAAGTATAAAGAAGGCAGGGTGGACGGCAGCGAAACCGAGATAGACAAGAGGCTTTCCTGGGTGCGCGAAGTGATGGAAGCCGAGGAAGACATCAAAGACAGTCAGGAATATCTCAAGACGCTCAAATTAAACATCGTAAGCAACGAAATTTATGTATTTTCGCCTAAAGGCGAGGTGTTCGATCTTCCGGTGGGAGCTACCGCTGTGGATTTTGCGTACAAAGTGCACACCGCCGTGGGCAATAAGTGTATCGGCGCCCGCGTAAACAACAAAATGGTACCGCTCAATACGGCGCTCAATACAGGCGACGTCGTCGAGATAATTACTTCCAACGCGAGCAAAGGACCTTCACGCGACTGGCTTAAATTCGTCGTGACTTCGCAGGCGAAAAGCAAAATACGCAATTTCTTCAAAAAAGATATGGTTGCGGAAAATATCAAAACTGGCAAGGACATGCTCGAACGCGAATCCAAACGCAGAGGGTACCAGCTAGGCGATCTAATGAGCAATCAATCGGCGGTGGAGGAGCTTTTCAAGCGTTATTCGCTCACTTCCGCAGACGATATGTACGCTTCGGTGGGATGCGGCGCGTTGGGCACCAATCAGATATTGTTGAAGCTCATCGACCGCCACAATAAGCAACAGGCGATGATCAAAAAAGCCGCCGGAGAGAGCGAAACGGCGCCTAAGCCCGAGCCTAATTCCAAACCGCGCTCGACAAGCGGAATAATAGTGGAAGGTTACGGCGATTTCCTTGTCAAACTTGCCAAATGCTGTAACCCGGTCCCGGGCGACAGTATAGTCGGTTACGCCATGCGCGGAGCTGGAGTTTCCATTCACAGGACGGATTGCCCGAATATTCGCAATATGGAAACCGAGCGCCTTATGGAAGCTCACTGGGCGAATACCGATAATTCGGTGTTTATAGCGAAACTGCATATAGAGTGCGTCGATCGCACGGGGGTCGTAAACACGATTTTACCGCTTCTCGCCAATCAGGGTATTTCCATCAAAGCGATGGAATTGCACGTTCAGAAGGGAATCGCTATTATTTCGATAGCGTTGGAGATCAAATCCATCGATGAATTGGAGTTTATAATTAAAAAACTACAATCGCTTCCCGACATCATTTCGGTGAAACGAATGTAAACGGCAAAAGCCTTATCGGTTTGCGCGAAAAGAAAAGACCGCTTTTTCTGCGGTCTTTTTTGACGGCGTTATCGTAGACCGTTTATAATGTGGTCAGAAATTTTTTTCGTTTACTCTGCTCTTTCTCCTGAATATGATCTTGAATTTGTTCGTAAGTTTCTCGAAGAAAGCGTATATCTTGTCGCCGTGTTTTGCGGCTATAACGTCTATCAGTTTACGGAAAACCAACGTAAGTACCGCGGCGATGACGGCGCAGAGCGCGCAAAGCACCCAGTTATACCAGCCGAGTTCCCAGTCGATATTGAGGAAAGTGTCGCCGAAAAGAGGCACGGCATAATAGTAATCCGCCCAAAGAGCGAGTACCGAAACTCCGATCATCGCTACTATGAGTCCCAGTCTGAACCAGTCCGGAGGCATCGAGATGATGATAAGGCAGGCGAATCCCGCCATGGCGAGCGCGATAGCCGCTGTGGAGGCGTTCTCGTAGGTGGCGAAGGAAGTCATGTCGCCCTTGAAACATCCGAGCATGCCGAATACGAAAAGTACACCTACGATAAGCCCTATAGCGGACGGGAAACACGCCCGCATGATCTTGGAAAGGAATTTGTCCGTAGCGCGCGCTTTATTGGGCTGTAGGGCGAAGCAGAAGGTGGGCACGCCGATAACGAAAAACTCTATGAGCAACATTCTCTTAGTATCGAACGGATAGCTGTTCACTTTGGTGACAAAAGTGAGTATGGTGAACATCAGTACCATGAACATTACGAAAATGTTTTTCATTATGTACAGCGAGGAAACTTTCTGAATGTTTGAGATGACCTGTCTGCCTTCCTGAACGACGCTGGGCAACGTCTTGAAGTTGTTGTCCATCAAGATGATACGCGAGATATTGCGCGCGACTTCGTTCGCCGCCGCAAACGAAATGGAGCAATCCGCTTCCTTGAGCGCCTGAACGTCGTTGACGCCGTCGCCGATCATTCCCACGACTTTGCCGCGGGACTGAAGAATATTGACGAGTTTGCATTTCTGTTCGGGTGAAACGCGACCGAATATCGTGGTGCTTTCCGCTTTTTCGGCGAGTTCTTCGTCTGTAAGTTCGCGGCAGTTGACGTAATTCTCGTAGCCGCTGACGCCCGTTTTTTCGGCTATCTGGCTTACGGTTACGGGATTGTCGCCGGATACGATTTTGATCTCGACGTCGTTGGCGCGGAACCAGTCGAGAGTTTCTTTGACGTCGCCTCTGAGTTCGTCTTCGAGCGTTACGGCGCAAATACAACGGCTGAGAGAGGGATCGAATTCCTCTATAGTGCCGTCGTATTCGGCAAGAGCGAGCGTTCTTCTGCCCAGTTCGGCGTTGTGGTTAACGTATGCGTTGAGTTCGTCGTTACCGCTTACGATGAAGTCGGGGGCGCCCATGACGTAAGTCTTGCCGTCCGTAAGGGTGATGGCGCTGAATTTTCGAGCGGAAGAGAACGCGCAGAAATCGACGTAGTCGAGCGTTTTCGCATATATGAAATGTTCGCGTATCGCTACCGCCGTGCTGTTTTTGTCCTTTGTGGCGGTGACTATAGTGTTGAATACGTCCTCCGCATGGGTGTTGTCGTCAGTCACGAAATTCTTTATTTCCAGTACTTCGAGCTTCCCGTTCGTTATCGTTCCCGTCTTATCGAGAAGCAGGGTGTCGACCAT
>JADINF010000096.1 GCA_017694145.1 Candidatus Stercoripulliclostridium pullicola | reverse complement strand
GGACAGGGCTAATATCGACGAGGAGCTTACCCGCCTTACGAGCCATATCGCCAATTACCGCGAGATACTCGACGAAGGCGGCGCGGTCGGTAAAAAGCTCGACTTTCTCACGCAGGAAGCCAAGCGCGAGGTGAATACGATCGGCAGTAAATGTAACGATCTTCAGATCACGCGCCTCGTGCTTCAGCTTAAAAACGAGATAGAAATGGTGCGCGAGCAGATACAGAATCTCGAATAAGCGCACCGCGGCGCTCTCACGCGCCGCGCGGAGAGTATAATGCGACGGCGTTTCCGTAAGGAACGCCCGTAGATAAATAAAACATAAACTTAAAATATAGGAGAACACAATTATGATGATCGATCCGCCCATTGACAAACTTATCGAGAAGGCTCCTTGCCGTTACGCTCTCGTGGTAGGCATCACCAAACGCGCGAAAGACCTTCTGGACATGCAGTCCGACGAGCTCGAAAAGTCGGGGCTCAAAGCGGTTTCCTACGCCGCCAAGGAGATCTACGACGAGAAAATAAAAGTAGTCGTCAATAAGTAAAATGAAAAAAACCGTAATTCTGGGAGTTACCGGCGGTATCGCCGCCTATAAGTCCTGCGAAATAGTTTCGCGTTTCGTGAAGCTCGGTTACGACGTCAGGGTGATAATGACCCGCAACGCCACCGAATTCGTCACGCCGCTCACCTTCGAAACGCTTTCGTCCAATAAAGTCGTGACGGACACTTTCGACAAGGAGCGCGAATTCGAAGTAGAGCACATAAGCTACGCGAAGCTCGCTTCGGCGTTCGTTATCGCGCCCGCGACAGCCAACGTTATCGGCAAAATAGCTGACGGTATCGCGGACGATATGCTCACTACCACCGTTTCGGCTACGCGCGCGCCCGTGTATATTTGTCCCGCTATGAATACGAATATGTACACGAATCCCGTAGTGCAGGAGAATATCGCAAAGCTCAAAGCGCTCGGTTACCGGTTCGTGGACCCCGTGGAGGGAAGGCTTGCGTGCGGCGACGTGGGCGCCGGTAAAATGGCGGAACCCGCGGATATAGTGGCGGCGGTGGACGCGGCGCTCACGCCGCGCGCCGATTACAGAGGCAAGACGGTGCTCGTGACGGCGGGAGCTACCCGCGAACCCATCGACGGTGTGAGATTCATTTCCAACCGTTCCTCAGGAAAAATGGGTATCCGCATAGCGGAGACCGCGGCGGAGCGCGGAGCGGAAGTGATACTCGTAGCGGGCACGCTGAGCGTGGAGCCCCCTAAAGGCATGCGCACGGTAAGAGTATCTACGACAGAAGATATGCGCAAAGCGGTCGTGGGGCTTCTTCCGGAAGCGGACGTCGTCGTAATGGCGGCGGCGCCCGGAGATTACAAAGTGAAGAACTATTCTCCCGAGAAGATCAAATCTCCGACGCTTACGCTGGAACTCGAGAAAAATCCCGATATCGCCGCAGAAGTGGGCAAATTGAAAGGCGATAAAAAACTCGTCGTTTTCGCCGCGGAAACGAACGATCTCATCGGGAACGCTATGAAAAAGCTGGAGTCCAAGAACGCCGATCTTATGGTAGCCAACGACGTTACGCTCGAAGGAGCGGGCTTTGACGTGGATACCAATATCGCGACGCTCATCACGTCGGGCGGCGCGGTCATAGCTTTAGAGAAGATGAGCAAAGCCGAACTTGCGGGCGTGATACTCGATTACGTATATTGAAATGGTATACGAGGTCATCGTCGACATCTCCAATTCCGACACCGACAAAGTGTTCGATTATCTCGCGCCTTTCCCGATAGAGAAAGGCTCGCGCGTTCTCGTACCTTTCGGAAGAAGACAGGTAGAAGGCTTCGTGGTGGGGATCAAGGAAAAGTCCGATTGCCGTTACGATCTCAAGGACGTCATAATGCTTCTGGACGATTACCCGGTGATACTTCCGGAGATGCTCGCTCTTGCCGAGCACATGCGCTTGACGGATCTCAGGCTCATAGATTGCTTAAGGCTTTTCGTACCCGCCAAGCTTCGCGGCGGCAGAGTGAAGGCGCTTATAAGGAATTATCTTTATCCGGACGTTTCTCTCACGCTTGAGGAAGCGCTTACGAAAGTCAAACCGTCCGCGAAAGCGCAACGCGCCGTACTGTGCGAACTTTACGAAGTAAAGGCGGCGCCCGAAGCGAGGATAAACGAAAAGTATTCACCTTCGGCGGTTAAAGCGCTCGTCGAGAAAGGGCTTATCCGCAGAGAAAGCACCGAACTGAACCGCACTCCCGAAGGAATGCCCGCCGAGCGTAAAAATGTGGAACTTACGCCGGATCAGGCGGCGGCGGTGAAAACGGTTACGGAGGGCGCGCCGGGGACATATCTCATACACGGCGTGACCGGAAGCGGTAAAACGGAAATATACCTTAACCTTATCGAAAAGACTCTTGCCGAAGGTAAAAACGCGATAATGCTCGTTCCCGAGATATCGCTCACTCCGCAGATGCTCGGAATATTCCGTGCGCGTTTCGGCGATATGGTATCGGTACTTCACAGCGGACTTTCGGACGGCGAACGCTACGACGAGTGGCGTAGACTTCTCACGGGCGGAGCCCGCGTGGCTCTCGGCGCGAGATCGGCGGTGTTCGCTCCTCTTACGAACGTCGGCGTCATAATTATCGACGAGGAGCACGATTCGAGCTACGTTTCGGAGAACAATCCGCGGTATTTCACGTCGGAGATAGCGGAATTCAGGCGGGCGTACAACGGCGCGAAACTGGTGCTAGGAAGCGCCACGCCTTCCGTAGAAACTTATTACAAAGCGGTGAAGGGCGAGTATACGCTCGTGACCCTCGACAAACGCATAAACAGGATGCAACTCCCCGAACTCGAAACCGTCGACATGCGCGACGAGATAAGAGCTGGGAACGCGGGTATATTTTCGGCGCGCCTTTTGAGCGGACTCGAAGAAACGCTCAAGGAAGGCAATCAGGCGATGCTCTTTCTTAACCGCAGAGGATACGCTTCCTTCCTGCGTTGCCGTAGCTGCGGTTTCGTTCCGAAATGTCCTTCGTGCGAGGTGAGCCTTACATACCATAAAGAGGACAATACCCTGCGTTGTCACTATTGCGGCGCGCGTTACCGCGCTATAGACAAATGCCCGATATGCGGCTACGAGGATCTCAAGGAAGGGAAAACGGGTACCGAAAAGGTCGAAGCGGAGATCAAAAGGATATTTCCCGAAGCGCGCGTACTGCGTATGGACAACGACACTACCAGGGGGCGCGATTCCTATAGAGAGATACTCACTGCGTTCGGCGCGGGCGAGGCGGACGTGCTGGTCGGAACGCAGATGATCGCCAAAGGGCACGACTTCAAGAACGTGACGCTGGTAGGGATAATCGACGCGGACGTCGCGCTGTATTATTCCGATTACCGCTCCGCGGAGCGCACCTTCCAGCTCATCACTCAGATGGCGGGCAGAGCGGGCAGAGAGAGTAAGCCCGGCAGGGTCGTCATGCAGACCTACAGCCCCAATCATTACGTATACAAGTTCGCTAAGCGTTACGATTACAGGGGCTTTTTCGAGAAGGAAATAAACACGCGGGAGCTGACGAAGTACCCGCCTTACAGTAAAATAGTGAGGCTGCTCGTGCTTGCCGCGGAAGCGGATCCCGCAAGGGACGCGGCTCGCGCGCTTTTAGCGGAGATAGTTTCGCTCAAAGCGAAGACGCCCGGCATAATGCGCGTGCAGGTCATGCCGGCGGCAATGAAAAAATTAAGGGATTATTACCGCTACCAGGTTGTGGCGTGGATAGATTCGGACGCGGCGAAAGAGGTAATGCCTTACGTATACGCGAAGGCTAACGCCGCGAACAACAATAAAATAACGGTTTTTACGGAAGTAAATCCGCAACAGATGCTTTGATAAACACGAAAGCGTAAATCGAGAGGTGAAAGGATATGGCATTAAGGAACATTTTTCAGGAAGGCGAACCGATATTGAGAAGAATAGCGCGCGAGGTTACCTCGTTCGACGAGAGGTTGCACATTCTTCTCGACGATATGGCGGAGACGATGCGTAAAGCCAACGGCGTGGGTCTTGCGGGACCGCAGGTAGGCATTTCCCGCCGCGTGATAGTCATCGAGCCCGAAGAGGGCGCTCTTACCGAAATGATAAATCCCGTCATAAGCGACGCCGAAGGCGAGCAGATAGGCGCGGAAGGTTGCCTCTCCGTCGATTCCTCGAAAAATTGTCAGGTCAAACGCCCGATGTCGCTTACGGTAAGCTATTTCGACAGGAACGGCGGCAAGCACACCGAGCGCGCCGAAGGCTGGAAAGCGCGCGTGATATGTCACGAATGCGATCATCTCGACGGTATACTTTTCATAGACAAAGCGTACAGGGGTAAGAAAAAATGAAAGTGATATTTCTCGGAAGCGGCGAATTTTCTCTTACGGTACTGAAAGCGGTGCGCGCAAGCGCGCACGAAGTGGTCGCCGCAGTCGCGCAACCCGACAAAGTGAACGCGCGCAACGGAAAAACGGTATTTTCACCCGTGAAAAGTTATGCGCTCGCCGAGGGATTGACGCTTTTCCAATTCGAAAAAATAAATAACGAACTCGAAGCGTTGCGCCCGCTTAACGCGGATATAATGCTTACTTCCTCTTACGGGCAATTGCTTTCGCGAGAGGTGCTCGCGCTGTGCCCGCACGGAGTCATCAATACGCATGCGTCGCTTCTTCCCGCATACCGCGGAGCGGCGCCGATACAGAGCGCCATTCTGAACGGCGACGAAGTGATAGGCACTACGATAATGCGTACCGAATTCGAAATGGACACCGGGGATATCATACTTCAGCGCAGTATGCGCTTGAACGGCACGGAGAATTCCGAGGAGTGTTTCGCTATCCTTGCCGAGCTTTCCGCTTCCGCGGCGGTGGAAGCGCTCGACTCCATAGAAAAAGGTACCGCAACCTATACTCCGCAGGATAATTCGCGCGCAAGCTATTGCAGGAAGTTCGTCAAAGAGGACGGTAAAATGGATTTCAAGCTTACCGCTACGGAACTTACGCGCAGGGTGCGCGCCTTCTACGGTTTTCCCGGAACGTACTGCGATACCCCGAACGGAAGGCTCAAAGTGCTCGAAGCGGCGGTTTCCGATAAGGAATTCGCAGACGGAGAATGCGGAGAAGTGCTCGAAGCGGACAAACACGGTATAACCGTGCGTTGCGGCGGCGGGAGCGCCGTCGTATTCCTGAGAGTGCAGGGCGAGGGCGGTAAGGCGATGAGCGCAAGAGATTATCTGCTCGGTAAAAAACTTCCCGCAGGCACGGTGCTCGGATAATGGACGCTACTACGCTCGGGAAAAGTTACTATATTCTCGATAAGGTATTGCGCGCGGGCGCGTATCTCAATATAGAATTGAATTCGTTGAAGGACGACGGCGACAAAAACACGGTCGTCAAACTCGTATACGGTACGCTCGAAAACTACTACGAATGCGTGTACGTATTGAAAAGTCTCGTCGTACGTATGCCGAAGCCCAAATTCCGCGCGTTGCTTTTTCAGGCGATATACGCTTTGCGTCACATGGGCGCGGCGCCGTATGCGGTGGTGGATTCGAGCGTGGAGCTCGCCGCGCGTATAGGCGGAAGCGATATAAAAGGCTTCGTCAACGCGGTGCTTAAAAAGGTTGCCGCGGGCAAACCCGAAAAAATGCCTTCCGAGGACAGCGACGAAGGGCTGGAGATAGCCGCCAACGCGCCGCTGTGGCTCGTAAAAAGGATAGAAAAGGAAGGCTACGACGCGGTGAACGTGTTGAAGCCGCGCGCGGAGAAAAGAAAGCATATAAGGCTTACGTCGAAATGCTCGGATGGCGAGTTCGACGAAAAGGGCGCTAATGCCGAGCGTAGCGAAACGGGCGGCTATTACGTAGACGTTACGCCCGCTATAAGCGCGCTTATAGCGGAGGGTAAAGCGGTCTATCAGTCCCCGTCGTCCATGGCGGCGGTCGAAGCTTTCGGCGATTTGAGCGGCAAGAGGTTCCTCGACCTATGCGCGGCGCCGGGCGGGAAAGCGGTATTCGCGGCGGAGCGCGGAGCGGAAGTTACCGCATGCGACATCCACCCGCACAGAACGGAGCTTATCGGGGCTTACGCGAAGCGCGTGGGAGTGAATATAAAGACGCTCACAAACGACGGTACGGTCTACCGCGAGGAATTCGATTCCGCTTTCGACTGCGTGCTAACCGACGTTCCCTGTTCGGGACTCGGAGTTATATCGTCGAGACCGGATATCGCGCTGAACCGTAAAAGCGAGGACATCGAGGCGCTGACGAAGATACAGAGCGCGCTGATCTCCGTTGCCGCGCGTTACGTGAAGCCCGGCGGACTGCTCGTATATTCCACGTGCACGCTCACCGCGTGCGAGAACGGAGATCGGATAGAAAAGTTTTTGAAAGGAAATGGCGAATTCTGTATCGAAGGATACGGAATTGTTGCCGAAGGTATACGCACGATATTGCCCGACGACAGAATGGACGGTTTCTTTATCGCGCGAATGAGGAGAAAGGCATGAAACTTCTGCAGGACCTGAGCTTCATCGAGATGAAAGAGCTTGCCGCAAGGTACGGAGAGCCCGCTTTCCGCGCCGAGCAGCTGTATTCGCTCGCCATGCGGCACAAGGAGTTCGACGAAGCCACGAACCTTCCTAAGAAATTTACGGAAGCGCTCCGTAAGGAGTATTTCGCCACGGCGCTCGAGATAGTGGAAACTTACCGCGGCAAGGACGGCGCCGAAAAATATCTTTTCGCCCTCCGCGACGGTAACGTGATAGAGGGCGTATATATGCCGCACAATTACGGTGATACTCTCTGCGTATCCACGCAGGTGGGTTGCCGTATGGGATGCGTGTTCTGCGCGAGCGGATTGAACGGGCTCGTGAGGAACCTTACGGCGGGAGAAATACTCGCGGAAGTGCTTGCCGTCAACCGTCTGCACGGCGGTACGCCCGATAAGCGCGCGATAACCAACGTGGTGCTTATGGGATCGGGAGAGCCGCTCGACAACTACGACAACGTAACGAAGTTTCTGCGGCTCGTATCCGACGAACGCGGGATAAACATAAGTTTGAGGAACATATCTCTTTCCACCTGCGGGCTTCCGGACAAGATCAGAGCGCTTGCCGACAGCGGGTTACACGTGACGCTTACGGTATCGCTTCACGCGGCGACGGACGAGAAGCGTTCCGCGCTTCTTCCCGTGAACCGAAAATACAATATCGCGAGCGTACTCGAAGCGGTGGGATATTATTTTGCCAGAACGGGGCGCAGGATAATATTCGAATACGCTTTGGCGGAGGGTAAGAACGCCGACGCAAAGAGCGCGGAGGAGCTCGCCGAGCTCGTCAAAGGGATAAATTGCCACGTAAATCTCATCAATCTCAATTACGTCAGGGAGCGCGGGATGCGCGGTATAGCGTCGGGAGAGATAGGCGAATTCATGAAGATACTCGAAAAGCGCGGCATATCCGTCACTTTGCGGCGCAGCATGGGTAACGATATAGGCGGCGCCTGCGGACAATTAAGAGTTAAATATCTCAAAGAGAAAGACGCTACGGCCGCAAAGAACGCGACCTGCGGGGAGGAAGAATAAATGAGAGGAGTGGACGGTACCGTCACTTCGGTGGTAGCGGGAAGATACACCGTCAAATGCGGTAACAAGGCTTATGTAGCGTACGCTCGCGGCAAACTGCGCCGCGACGGCGACATATACGTAGGCGACAAAGTCGCGGTGATATTCGAGCGGGGCGAAGCGGTGATAGACTCGGTCAAGCCGCGCAGGAATTCGCTCGTGCGCCCTTACGTGGCGAACGTGGACGCGGCGCTCATAGTGATAGCCAAAGAGCCCGAACCCGACATGCTTCTCGTAGACAAGATAATAGTGAATTGCTACGTGGAAGGTATCAAGCCGGTCATTCTTTACAACAAATGCGAGCTTGCCGAGGAAGGCGAAACGGACAAAGTGCTCGAACCTTACCGCGCCTTCATGGACTGTATAGAAGTATCCGCGGAGGAAAAAAGAGGTTTCGAAAAGCTTAAAGAATTCGTCGAAGGCAAGACCGTCTGCCTTGCCGGGCAGAGCGCCGTAGGCAAGACTTCGCTCCTCAACGCGCTGCTCGACCTGAATCTCAAAACCGACGGATTGTCGAGGAAGGTAAAGCGCGGCAAGAACACCACCCGCCACGTGGAGATCTACGAAGCGCTCGGCGGCGACATTATGGATACGTGCGGGTTCAGCATGCTTACGCTGGTCGATCTGAAACCGGAAGAATTGACCTATTATTACGAAGATTTCATCGCATATCAGGACGAATGTAAGTACCGCGGTTGCACCCACACGGAGGAGCCGGATTGCGCGGTGAAGCGCGCCGTTGCTGAGGGGACTCTTGACAAAGGGCGTTATATGCGTTATCTTGAAATTTACGGAGAACTCAAAGAAAACAGGAGGAAGCTCTATGAATGATATCATCGTTTCGCCGTCGATACTCGCGGGCGATTTCGCCAATATGGAAAAGAGCGTGCGCGCGCTCGGAGATTGGGGCGCGGACTACGTGCATTGCGACGTAATGGACGGAGTGTACGTCAAAAATCTTACCTTCGGAATGCCGATGATAGCGGCTATCAAGAAGATCTCTCCTCTTCCGCTCGACGTGCACCTTATGATAACCGAACCCGAAAGGTACGTCGCGGAATTCGTCAGGTGCGGAGCGGATATAGTGACCTTCCACCCCGACGCGAGCAAGCGCCCCGCGGAAACGCTCGACGAGATACGCGCCCTGGGCGCGAAAGCGGGAATAGTAATAAACCCGAACGTTTCTTTCGACGAGTACAAGCATCTTCTCGTTAAGTGCGACGTGCTTCTCGTAATGAGCGTTTACGCAGGGCTCGGCGGTCAGAAATTTATTCCCGAAACGCTCGACACGGTGCGCGCCGCCGTGAAATATATTAAAGAGAACGCTTTGGACGTCATCATAGAGATCGACGGCGGCGTAGGCGAAAGCAACGCCGCGATCGTGAGGGAAGCGGGCGTAAGAATGATAGTGGCGGGCTCCGCAGTCTATAAGTCGGACGATCCCGCGCGCACCGTGCGCGTACTGCGCGGAGAGCGGTAACCTTTTTTAAGAAGGGTACATATACTGGTGTAACGGAGATGAAATGAGAATAATCTGTATCAGTTGCCCCACTGTATTGAAACCCATAGTGCGTTTGATCAAAAAATTGTGTCCGGGAGATAAATAGCCCGGCGACGTCGTAAAAAAGCGTCCCCTTCGGGGAACGCTTCGTTTGCGTGAATTATATAAGAAAAC
>JADINF010000095.1 GCA_017694145.1 Candidatus Stercoripulliclostridium pullicola | reverse complement strand
CGTCCTCGTTATCGAAGTCGTAGCCCATATAGTTATAGAAGCCCTTGACGAAATGATCTTCGCGGACTTTGAACTTGGGCATGCCCTCTATGCAGATATAATCGAGCCATATGTAGCCCAGTTCTTCGACGGGATCTGCGGTATTAAGGCTGACGTCGTTGGCATAAACGCGCGCGAGCGGCGTGACCTGATCCTGAACGACCATATAGAGGTAAAGACTGAATGCGCTTCGCGTGCTTCGCGTCCACCTGCCGTTGGCGAGTATCTGTTCGCGGATATACTGGTCGTAATACAGCGTGAAATAGATATCGGCGGCATCGGGAAGAATGAAGGGCGTGTTGAGTCCGCTCTCGTCGCCCATGAACGAGCCGAATAATTGCGAAAGATCGACTTCTTCCGTGGCTGCGAAGATGAATTGTCCTTCGAGATAACCGGAATAAGTCATGACGTCCTCGAGAGGCTTGAAGCCGTCGAAGCTCGGGAAAACTATCTTGACGTATTCGCCGATATGCTGAGGATAGAGATCGAGGCGCATGATGAGCGTAGGTCCCTGCTGCTCTATCTGGTCTTCGGTCATTTCGGCGGTGGTGTAGAGCTCGAGACGGATGCTGTAAGCGTCCACGTCGTAGGTGAGATAGAAATAAGATTTTTCGAGCAGCTCTTCCACGCTTATGCCGAGAATGGCGGCAATGCTTTCGATGTCGATGTTGAATTGCTGGTTGATAAGCAGAATGAGCTGTTCGGTGGTATAATCGACGCCCGTTTCGCTGGTTTCGGAGAGGATCGTCCTTATGAGCTCGAAGTCCACTTTTATCTGTATAGTGGCGCGGGACGAAGGATCGTTCTCGTCCTTCATCGTCGATTCCATGTTGGCGATGATCGTACTCGTTATCGTTTCGTACTGGCTTTCGCCGTCCTCCGAAGCCGATTCGCCGTACAGTATGTTATCGACGGCTATGACTATGTAGGTGTCTACGAAATCGAACAGCTGAGCGAGGGTGTCCGCGAGATCGAAGCCCCCGCGGTAGGCTTTCGGCAAGCCGATGTCCTCTATCTTGACCCCTCCGTACAGATCCTGCAAGCCCTGCACGTCTATATACGTGAGCTCGTTGGCGTAATAAAGTCCGATGATAAGGTCGTCGGTCGCGAGATCCCGGCACTGCATGAACACTTTGTTGATCGAGTTGTCGATCTCGTTCATATCGGTGCGCAGCAGCACGTCGAGTTCGAGGTTGAGCATCGGGATATACATATCGCCGGTATACTCGTAATTACCGTAGTCGTACAGGGTGTAGCCTTCTTTGTCGAAAACGATATTTGTCGAAACGCGCACCGAATATTCCGCCGCTATATGAGCCGTGTACGGTACGGTTTCGCGCACGGTACCGAGCACGGGGTCGGTGTGCGAAACTTCGGAATCGCCCGAAACGTCCAGAATGAGCGCGGTCATTATCTCTTTGTTGATATTCTCGTCGGGAGTCATGACGAACTGCATATCGGAGTTGATCGTAACGAAAGAGGTATTACCGAGAGTGGAGAGGAGGAAACCGAGGTATTTATTGCTCAGAGGGTCGAGCTTGTCCTCGTAAGGACTGAAAATACCCTGCACGAAATCGGTGATGTCTTCGCGAAGGGTATTGAGGTTGACGTTGTTGAAGAATATGGTGGCTTCGTCGCCGTTAAGAGTCTGTTTGTAGTTGTTGGTGATCGCCAGGTCGAGAGCGTCGCGCAGACTCTGGAAGGACTGATCCGCCGTACCGTCCTCGGACACGGAACCTATGACCGTTTCCAGATTGAAGTTGGTGATGAGCCTTACAAGCTGTTGATAGAGTACGGAGTTACCGAAATCTTCGAATATCCTTTTACTGCCCTGAAGGTTAAGGTAAAGGTCGTTGCCCGCGTCGGCGCTGTTGGGGTTGATACCGTCGAAATAGAAACCGATGAGCATCTCGTTGGTGGAGCCGTCGTACCACTCGAGAATGATATCGGAATAGCGGATAAGGTCGTTATGCTTGGCGAGCGCTTCCTCGTCCACGAGCGGAAGCCCGGTATCGGGGTCGAGTATAACGTTGCCGTTCTCGTCCTTGATCTCATAAGGGTAGGTGTAGAGGTTCGCCTGAAGATTGAGTATGAAGGCGGAACCCGTTTCGGTATTTATCGTTACGTTGGCGCCCACGTAATATCCCGTCGTGGAAACCACGTCCGAATCGAGGTGCGTAAGCAGATTTTCCATACTGTCGACCGCTCTGTCGATAGCCTGGTCCTTGGTGGTATGATCTATCCACTGATCGTTGTCGGGGTTCTCCAGTATCGGATATTTGTCCTGATACGGTGCGTCCACCGGATCGCACGCCGCGAGAACGCAGACCAGCAATACCGCAAAGACAAGCATTACGAGCAGTTTTTTGAGGTGACGGGACATTTTACCCTCCGTATGCGCGCGGGCGGAAGACGCGCTTGCCGCACGGACGCGCGGCTGTGCCCTGTAAATTAAATTTTATATGCGTGCCGCGCGCGATAAATAAACGCGGGCGACGCCCGTTCCGTCGCGGGCGCAAAGCGCACCGCGTAGTTCCGCACGCAAGGGTCGACTTAAAAGCGCCCCTACGCGCGTTAAATATAATATATTATATATAAAGGGGGAAGTCAATACCCGATCCGTAAAATTATAGAAAAAGTTGCCTCTCCTCGCTTATTTCGGACATATCGGGAAGTCCGGCGCGGTATGGGCTCGCCCCGATCATTTCCGCTCCGCTCCCCTTTTCGCCGTCAATGCGCGGCACGCAAGACGATTTGAAAAATACAGCCGTTTATGCTACCGTTTTTCAGAATACGGTTGCCGAAACGCGATAAATAATTGAAATCGCGCGGTCTATACGCCGCTTGCGCCCGCGCCCTTTCTCACCGCCTGCCGAAACCTTTTGCGGAAGCGGATTTTGCAACTTTATACGATTATTTTACCGAAGAATTAACTATACCGCCCCCTAACGGCAGGGCGGTATGTTTGATTGCCCTTACCTAACGGATAAGCGCAATTATCGGTTGCGGCTACCTGACGGATAGCCGCTACCTTGAACACCCTGCGAGCGAGTCTTTTTGCTTATCTACTACGGGAGCGCAGGTATTGCGCCCGCCTACCCGGACGGGCGCAACAGTAACCGCCTTGCGGAAACGTCTTTTCGTCCACTTACGTCGGGAGTGTCACTCGATGCAGAATTGCAATCTTCGCTCCTACCCTCGTAATTGAACGAAAATCCTGTTCCCTCAGGCGCAAAATGCGCTATATATCTATCGTTTATTATTCGGATATTTAATATTTATCCACCATATTTAACGGAAAGTTTTCTTAACGTACTCGGCACCCGAGAAAGACGGATTTTTGTCGAGACTCAAGGGTACGAGTGAAGAACTACGGGCTCGTGTCGAA
>JADINF010000094.1 GCA_017694145.1 Candidatus Stercoripulliclostridium pullicola | reverse complement strand
TTATCGCGCGCACCGCGTAAATAAGGGTACCCATCTCGAAAGTCACGTCGTAATTCGGATTGGTATATTCCGCGACGAGCTCGTATCTGTCGGTCGCGAGTAATTCGCCCTGCGATACGATTATGCCGAGTGCGTCGCCCTTGACGAGAGTGCCCGCGGTGATATCGTAAGCGTTCTGATCGATGCTTTCTTCCTTGAGCAATCTCTGATCGCGGAGCTTAACGGTAATTTCGCGGCGCGTTACCGTATAGCTTGCGGTAACGACGTTCTCCGTCGTTCCCTCGAAGGAAGCAGCGTAATTGCCGCCCGTAAGCGTGAATATCACGGCGTTCTCGTAGAGCTTCGCGTCGACTATGCTCACGCCTTCGGCGAAGCTTACGCTCACCGCGCCCGAAGCGGCTATGTCCGCATGCACGGGAGCGAGCGAACCGCCCGCTACGGTAAGCGCTTCGTTGACGTTCACTTCCTTTTCGTTACCGTCGTAAACGGACTCGAATACTCCCGTCACCGCGAAAACTATCTCGCGCGGCGTTATCGTAAGCTTACCTTCGGAAATTATCGTGACGGAATAGTTACGATCGTATCCCGTAAGCGTAAGCGCGTACTTGCCCGCATCTTCGCCCGAAGCGCGCGCGACGGTCGCGTTAAGCGCCCACATCGCAAGCACCTTATCGGTGCCTTCGCAGGGCTGATCCACGGCGAGCGCGAAGTTAAACGCGGGATCTTCTTCGCCGAATATCTTGACGGCAGACTCCAGTTCTATCGCCACGGGGCGCGGAGTTATCGTGAGAGTCGCGGTCATATTCTCGACGGCGTTGAAGTTGTTCGCGTTATAGATAAATTCCGCTACCGCTTCCGAAGTTCCCGCCTCGGTAAGCGCGTTGCCCGCGTACTCCACTCCCTCTATTCCCCACGGGAGCGTTCCGCTCACCGTAATCGCCTTCTCGGTTGCGTCGAAAATATACTCCTTACTTTCGAAGGTTAAGCCGCTCACGTCTATCGTCGCACGCAGAACGGGGATCGCGCGGGTTTCGCTCGCGCCTATGATATTCTTCGTTTCGGCTACCGAAACCGTTACGTTGAGCACCCCGCCCTCGGGAACGTCGGTAAACGTGTTGTTCGCGTATTCCACCGCGGCGCCGTAAACGTTGACCGTCACGCCCGTTACGTAACGGAACGTGCCGTCGTAGACGTACTCTTGCCCTTCGACCGACGACCAGTCGAATACGATAGTAGCTTTCTCTATCGTGACGGTTATCGTCGCCTTCGCCTCGTAGAAGTTTTTGGTTTTGCCTATCGTTATTTCATATTCGCCGGAATCCGATACGTTAAGGAATTCCTTATCGGGATACTTGAGCTGCGAAGTTGCGCTTTCGACGTCGGTATTGTTGTGCGAAGCGCCCTCCGTAATGCTGAAGGAACGTCCGGTATAGACATATTCGGTAATAACGCCCGTAACGTCTATGACCGCCTGCTTCTTATGTACGGCAAAGGTCGCGTTCTCGAATACCACAAGGTAATTGCCGCCCGCAGACGACGTACCCGTTATAGTGTACGTTCCCGCTTCGACTCCATCCGCGCCGTCTTTGAGCATAAGGACTATGCGGAGCGCCGTTACGTCGTCGTCGTAAGCCATCGTACTGCCTTCTTTCAGCTTCCATTCGAATTCGGGAGTTTCCTCTCCGTAAGTCTTCTCCGCGTCGTTAATAATTATTTTGATTTCGCGCGCCGTAACTTCGTAAACGACTTCGGGAGAATTCATCACGCTCACGTCGTAATTCGAGGTCTCTCCGACTATGCAATCGATATTGTATTTGCCGACATCCGGTCTTTCGCCGAGCTCAGAGTAGAGCGTAATGCCGATATCGTCCTTGCTTTCGCCGAAGGCGAGCCCGCCTTTATCGGGTTGAGTTCCGCTCAAGGCATACGCGAGCTTCCCGGAATCGCCGTATTCGACCGTGACGGGGGTAACGGTTATCCACACGGGGCGCTTGGTCACCGTGTAGTCCGCGGTAAATCCGCCCTCGAAGGTAACGGAATAATTGCCGTTGGTGCAGCTCAGTTTTACCGCTTCTTTGTAAACGCCGACAGCGGTATATTCCACACCTACTATTCCGCCCGCGCTCCCACCGAAACCGTCGTTAAAATACAATCTGAAGCCCGCTTCGGAGAGAGATTTTCCGGCTTCCTCGCCTACGAGCGAGAAGCCCTCTTTGAGTTTAAGCTGATTTTCGTCGTCGGGATCCGGCAGGACGAGAGCTTCGCCGTATACCGACGTGAAAGCCGCCTTGTTAAAAACAACGGTTATCTGCCGAGGCCGTATTTCGAACACACGCAGCATCGAAGAATCCACGTAATAATTGCTGTCCGCGGCGCTTATTACGGTCACGGCATAGCCGCCGCTCACGACGGCTTCGCCCGCTTCGCGCGTTATCGCCGTTATCTTAACGTCCGACAGACCTTCGTTTAAGACAAGCCCGGTATCGGGTTCGCCGGTGCCTAATATCGTCACCGCCAACAAGATATTGTTTGCCCAGTCGGGATCTTCGTCGCCGTAGACCTTACTCGCGTAATCGCTCGTAAGCTGTACGTACACGGGGCGCTGCGTGACCATATAGGTGCCTATTTCCGCGGTAAGCTCGTAATTCGCATTCGAAATGCTTACGGTAAGCGGGTATTCGCCCGCATCGACGGCTTGCGCGCCGCCGTTTATCGTAAGTTTCACGCCGAGGTCGTCGAGAACACCGCCCTGCGCGTAAACGGTACCCGTTATAACGTAATCCGTCCCCGCTACCGCGCTCGCCGCGGGCATTCTCCCGTCGTAAACGGAGCTCTGCGGGTTGACCGTTATCTTAACGGGCGCTTTGTCTATCGTAAGACGCGCGGTGCGCGCCTCGGGTAAATTATAGGAGTAATAAACGATCTCGTCATGCTCCTCGCCCGTCAGATCGAAGGTAAGCGTATACGT
>JADINF010000093.1 GCA_017694145.1 Candidatus Stercoripulliclostridium pullicola | reverse complement strand
TTCTCAAGAATTATCTCGACACGGTGATAGAGCTTCCGTGGGGGATCTACACGGAGGACAACGAGGACCTCAAGGAAGCGCAACGAGTCCTCGACGAGGACCATTACGGTATCGAGAAGGTGAAGGAGCGCCTCATCGAAGCGCTCGCGGTGCGTAAGCTCTGCAAAGAGGGCAGGAGCCCCATAATCTGTCTCGTGGGACCTCCCGGAGTGGGCAAGACCTCTATCGCGCGCTCGATAGCGCGCGCGATGAATAAGAATTACGTGCGACTCTCTTTCGGCGGGGTGCGCGACGAAGCGGAGATCCGCGGACACCGCAAAACCTACGTCGGAGCGATGCCGGGAAGGATAATCACTTCGATCAAGACGGCGGGGAGCATGAATCCCGTATTCCTTATGGACGAAATAGACAAGATGGCGTCCGATTATAAGGGAGATCCGGCGAGCGCGCTCCTCGAAGTGCTCGACCCCGAACAGAACGTCAATTTCCGCGATCACTTCCTCGAAGTGCCGTTCGATCTTTCTAAAGTGCTTTTCATAACCACCGCGAATACGCTCGACACCATCTCCAGACCTCTTCTCGACCGAATGGAAATAATCGAGATGAGCGGTTACACCGATATAGAGAAGAAGGAGATAGCGAAGCGTTATCTCGTCAGGAAGGCGCTCAAACAAAACGGCGTGGAAAGCTCTTGGATAAGGATAACGGACGACGCTATAGAAGCGATAATCCAAAATTATACGCGCGAGTCGGGCGTGCGCGCCCTTGAGAAGCAGATCAACGCCGTTGTGCGTAAAGTGGCGCGCAGGTTCGTGGAAAGACCCAATTCGAGAAGGGTGACGGTCAGCGCGAAAAACATAGCGGATTTCTTGGGTGAACCCAAATATCTCGAAAAAAGCAAGGTACGCCCCGACGCGAAAGGCGTCGTGACGGGGCTCGCCTGGACGGAAGTGGGCGGCGACACCCTCGAAGTGGAAGTGGCGTTCACGCCCGGTAAAGGAGAGATACTGCTCACGGGAAGTCTCGGCGACGTGATGAAAGAGAGCGCCCGCATCGCTTTGAGCTATTGCCGCACTCACCTTGCGGAATGGGGTATTTCCGAGGAATTTTTCAAAGAGCACGACGTACATATCCACGTGCCCGAGGGAGCCACTCCTAAGGACGGACCTTCCGCCGGCATAACCATAGCCACGGCGGTGTGTTCGGCGCTTACCGATAAATGCGTAAGAGGCGACGTCGCGATGACGGGCGAGCTTACGTTAAGAGGAAAAGTGCTTCCGATAGGCGGACTCAAGGAGAAATCGTTAGCCGCGCTCCGCGACGGCGTGAAAACGATATATCTTCCCGAAGATAACCGCAAAGACTATAAAGAGTTGCCCGAAGCCGTCAAAAAGGGTATCGATTTCCGCTTTGTCGACAACGTGGGAGCGGTCATCAAAAGCGCGATAATATGGTGATAAAGAACGCTGTATACTTGACGTCGGCGGCAAGCGCCGCGCAGATATTAAAGGGCGAAACGCCGGAGATAGCCGTCGTCGGAAGATCCAACGTCGGCAAGTCGAGTTTTATAAATCTTATCACCGCGAACAATAAACTCGCCCGGACTTCCAAGGAGCCCGGGCGTACCCGTCTCATTAATTATTTCTCGGTCAATTCCGGGGAATTCAATTTCGTCGATCTGCCCGGTTACGGCTTCGCGCGCGTTTCGGACGCCGAGAAAAAGAAGTGGGCGGAGCTGATGGAAGCTTATTTCCGCACGAGCGCTTCTTTACGCAACGTGTTTCTGCTCCTCGATATCCGCAGGGACGTTAACGGCGACGACGTGACGATGATCAATTATCTTTATCATTTCAACATACCCTTCACTGTCATCTGCACCAAATCGGATAAATTGTCCAGAAGCGCCGCGATGGACAGGCGGCGCAAGATCGCTCAATCGGTCAAGATAGGCGCGGACAACGTGCTGGTTTCGAGCGCGCTCACCAAGCAGGGCAAAGCCGATATACTTCAGCGTATAGACGAGATACTCTCTTTCGGCGGCGACTCTTGCGACGACGGAGCAGAGGACGGAGGCGAGGAATAATGCACGTTTACGCGATAAGCGATCCGCATCTTTCCTTTACCGAGGACAAGCCGATGTCCGTATTCGGCGCGGTCTGGGAAAATCACTGGGACGAGATAACCGCGGACTGGAAGGCTAAAGTGCAGTCCGACGACGTAGTGCTTATCGCGGGCGATATCTCGTGGGCGATGTACCTTCAGGACGCGGTAAAGGATCTCGAACTCATCGGCGCGCTTCCCGGTACCAAGATACTTATTCGCGGCAATCACGATTACTGGTGGTCGGGAATATCCAAAGTGCGCGCCGTTTTACCCGAAGGAACGTATTGCCTTCAGAACGACGCTCTGAAAATAGGGAAATACGTTTTTGCGGGTAGCAGGGGCTGGAGCGTGCCAGAAACGGGAGCCGCGCAAAGCGCGGAGGACGCCAAGATATTCGAGCGCGAGATCATCCGTATGGAGATGAGCCTCACCGCCGCGGACAAATTACGCGAAGAGGGCGATAAGCTCATCGCGATGATACATTATCCTCCTTTCAATTCGCGTTATGAAAATTCGCCTTTTACCGAGCTTTTCCGCCGTTTCGGCGTAAATAAGGTAGTTTACGGGCATCTGCACGGCGTGGAATCACGTACCGAACTCGTGCGCGTGAAGCACGGCACGGAATACTTCCTCACTTCCTGCGACAAGCTGGGCAACGTCCTGAAACTCGTCGATTGACGACGAGCGCAGACCGACTTTCTTAAACTTACGGAAGCGATTTTCCTCTCCCGACCGGGGAGGATTTTTTTTGCGAGCCGCTTCGCGAGCTCCTTATTCGAAGACGGCGTATTTTATCGAGGCGGCTTACGAAAATACGATCTCCCGAACAGACGTTCAGAAAATTTTGCGTATTTGCCTCGGAGTGAAAATTTTTTCCCTAAATTTATGCTTTTGGAACCTTGAATTTCGGGCAAAGTGGTTGCAAGTGGTTTAACTTGTGTTACAATTTATATGTAATAAAGAAGGAGGCGTTATGGTGTACTACGGAGAATACAATCAAGTGCTCGACGGTAAGAACCGTATGAGGATGCCGATGAAGCTCAAAGTGCAGCTCGGCTCGGAGTACTATATTCTCAACGGCGCGAACGGCTGTTTGCTCGTAATGGACGCCGGACGCTTCAACGACATGACCGCGCAATTCGCGCGCGTCCCTTTGAGCGACTCCGCCGCTCGCAGAGTGGTATCGGAGATCATGGCTTCGGTAGTCGTGCCGGAGGAGGACGCGCAGGGGAGGTTCGTCCTTCCCGCAAGAGCGATAAGATACGCGGGTATTTCTAAAAATATCGTTATCGTGGGCGCGTGCGACTATATAGAGATATGGTCGGAAGAAAAGTATAACGCCAATACGGATTCCGCAGAAGAGGAGAGCCTCGACGCGAAACTTCTTAAACTCAGGGAGTACGGCGTATAAATGGAATTCAGACATATACCCGTAATGTACCGCGAAGTGCTGGAAGGGCTCGACGTCAAAGCGGACGGCATTTACGTCGATTGTACGCTCGGAGGCGCGGGACACTCTCTGGGAATACTCAAGAAGCTTAACGCCGGCGGGAAGCTTATCGCCAACGACCTCGACGAAGAAGCGCTCGAGAACGGAAGAAAAGTTCTTAAGGAATATGCGGACAAGGTTACATTCGTTCACGGCGATTATAAAGATCTTCCCGCCAGGCTCGACGAGCTCGGGATAGGCGAGATAGACGGCGTGCTTATCGATCTCGGGGTATCTTCACCGCAGATCGACAATGCGGAGAGGGGATTCAGTTACATAAAGAACGCGCCGCTCGACATGAGAATGGACAGGACGCAGGCGCTCGACGCAAAAGCGGTCGTGAACGGTTATCCCCGCGAAGAGCTCGTCCGCGTGATACGCGAATACGGAGAGGACAAACTGGCGGCGAAAATAGCCGCGGCAATAGTCAGGGAACGCGAGCGAGAACCGATAGAAACGACGGAAAGGCTTGCTTCCATAGTGGAAAAGTGTTACCCCGCGGCGTACCGTTACAAATTCGGACATCCCGCCAAAAGAGTATTTCAGGCGATAAGGATAGAAGTAAACGGCGAGCTGGACGGGCTATACGAATTCATCGAAGCGATAACGCTCAGGCTCCGCAAGGGCGGAAGGATAGCGGTCATAACTTTCCATTCGCTCGAAGACAGGATAGTGAAAAACGTCTTCAAGGAGCTCGAGAAAGACTGTATATGCGACAAACGCCTGCCCGTATGCGTATGCGGCAAGAGGCAGGAGATAAAGATATTGACGCCCAAACCCGTAACGGCGGGAGAAGAAGAACTCAAGGAAAACAGAAGGGCGGAAAGCGCGAAACTCAGAATAGCGGAGCGCGTATAAGAGAAGGAGGTAAGTATGGTCACGATGAGAAGAGACGTTGCGGCGGTAGCAGCCAACGGAATATTCGACAGAGCGGACAGGGACGCGGGGCTCACGGATTACGACATTTTTATGCGTGACAAAATGCGTAACGAGGAGAAGAGATACGCTTCCCGTAACGCAGATACCGCCTTGCACGCCGGTTCCGTTAACGAAGTGTACGGGTGTCCGTATGAAGCGAAACGAGAGCCCGAATCGAACAACGAGTACGCCGATTACAACGAATACATGAGGGCGCAGCTCAACCGCAGATCGCCCGAGAAACTTCTCAGCAAAGAGGAGTTCTATCAGGCTAAATTCAATTCGTCGGGCGTCAGCAAGGCTATCCCTCAGAAGGCGCGCAAGACGAAGAAGCGCATGACGAAAGCCGGCAAAATTTTTACGCTTGTTTACGTTCTTACCGTGATCGCCATAGCATCTATTATTATTGCTGTGAACAACAGTGGCGACGGCAAAGGCGGCGTGAGCGCGAGCGCGGATGCGGCTACGGGCGAGATCAAAGCGTTGACTGTTGAGAGCCGCGAGATCGAGGGCAACTGGTTCGACGACATGCTCGACGGCATCAGCAATAAATAAAAGGTTTCCGTCGCGCCGAAGGAGCGCATTATCGGAAAAGTTACAGCTTACAGACAGAAGAAAAGGTTATTGGCAATGGTTTTGCTGATAACCTTTTTGTTTATCGCGGTGATAGTAAGGCTCATCTATATCGAAGCGGTGACGGGCGAAGAATTGCAGGCGCGTGCCCTCGAACAATGGTACCGCGACGTGCCGCTCAGAGCGGAGCGCGGTGAGATCACCGACCGCAACGGAGTGGTGCTCGCTACTTCGGCTACAGTCTATACGATATACGCGCGCCCGGTCGCGGTGACCAATAAAGAAGTGACCGCCGCAGTGCTCAGCGAAACTCTCGAACTCAAGTACGACGCCGTGCTCGCGAAGATCAATTCGCGCTCTTCGGAAGTCACCGTCAAACACGGCGTGGACAAAGATACCGTATTGAAGATCGCGGAATCGGGGGCAACCGGAATATACGTTTCGGAAAATATCGAGAGGGTGTATCCTTACGGGGATCTGCTCACGCAGGTGATGGGCTTCACCAATTCCGACGTCGTGGGGCAGACGGGCGTGGAAGCTTATTACAACGACTACCTCGAAGGTAAAGACGGATACGTCCTCACCGAAGCCGACCTAGTCGGCAGAGAGCTCGAGGACGGAGTCACTTATTACGTACCGGGGACTGCGGGAGCGACGGCGAAACTGACGATAGATTACAACGTGCAGAGCTTCGTCGAGAACATAATAGCCGAAGCCAAGGCTACTCATAACGCAAAAAGCGTGAGTTGCGTGGTGATGAATGCCAAGACCGGAGAGATACTCGCCATGGCGGAGAATCCTTCTTTCGATCTTAACGACGTACCTCGCGACGACGTTAAGGAATTACTCGAAACTTCGCGGTGCAAACTAATATCGGACGTGTTCGAACCGGGCTCGACCTTCAAGATACTCACGGCGGCGATAGGGCTGGATACGGGAGCGATCACCACGGATTACCGTTGTTATTGCGGCGGCGCGCTTACGGTGGACGGTCAGCGTATCAAGTGCTGGCGCACGATAGGACACGGAAGTCAGACCTTTGCCGAGGGAGTGCAGAATTCCTGTAACTGCATGTTCATGAACATAGCGATGAACGTGGGGGTGAGCGAATTTTACGCGGGACTAGAGAAACTCGGCGTCACTTCGAAAACGGGTATCGATATGAGCGGCGAAGCATCGGGACTTATGATAAAAGAAAGCGCGGTAAAAACGGTTGACCTTGCGCGAATAGGCTTCGGGCAGGCGATAGCGATGACTCCGATAGAGCTTCTGCGCGCGGCGGCGGCGGTCGTGAACGGCGGCAACCTCGTGACCCCGTATATCATGGACAGCATCGTGGCGGCGGACGGGAGCGTGCTGTACAGGGCGCAACCGGAGATCGTTACCGGGGTCATTAAAGAAAGCACTTCCGCCGTAATGCGCGAAGTCCTCGAATCGGTTGTGCTCGTGGGCTCCGGCAAGAACGCGCAGGTCACGGGGATAAGGATAGGCGGTAAGACGGGAACTGCGCAGAAGTACGAAAACGGAGCGATCGCGCGCGGCAAATACGTTTCGACGTTCATAGGCTTCGCGCCCGCAGACGATCCCGAATACATAAGTCTTATCGTTGTGGACGAACCGGTAGGGGCGTATTACGGCGGCATAGTCGCCGCCCCGTACGTAGGAGAGATATTCAAAAATCTGTATCAATACGAGAGTTGACGGAGGCGAGATGAAGTTAAGCGAATTACTTGAGGGCGTACCTTTGCTCGAAGGCTCCGCGGAAGCGGACGAAACCGAGATAACGGCGTTGTCGATGCACTCCGAGGGGTGCACGGAAGGAGCGTTGTTTTTCGCGATAAGGGGAGGGAAGGAGGATGGCGGCAATTACGTAAGCGACGCCGCGGCGCGCGGCGCCGCGGCGGTAGTGACGGAGCGGCCTTTGCGTTCCTCGCTGAAGG
>JADINF010000092.1 GCA_017694145.1 Candidatus Stercoripulliclostridium pullicola | reverse complement strand
AGCTTCGACGCGAGCGGAATGGTTGTTACCGCCGTATACGATAACGGTGTTTCCAAGACAATTACCGATTATACCGTCGTGGGCGGCGAAAGACTGACGGTCGACGTCGAATTCGTGACGGTCAGATTCGTCGACGGCGAGTGTGAATTCACAAATACGGTACCGATAAATGTCGTAAAACGCACGGTGGGCGTTCCCGTAGCGGTTACCGGACTCGTTTATAACGGAGCGGAGCAGACGGGCGTCGGCGCGGGCGAATATTATACGGTCACTAACGGAAACGGAATAAACGCCGGCTATTATACGGCTACCGTTTCGCTTGACGACGATGTCAATACTTGTTGGGACGACGAGGACGCTTCCGTTGAAGATAAGCAGATCGATTGGAGTATCGCGAAAGCAATTCCTTCGGCAAGCGTAACCGTTACGCCTACTGAAGGCTTGTTCACCTCGAGCGATATGCCGAGTATTTCCGTCGAAACGTCGAGCGTACCCGGTGCAGTAGCTTGGGTAGGTGCGGAGCTTATAGCGGGCACCAACGTTTACGAATGGAAATTCACTCCCGACGACACTTTGAATTATGAAGAAGTATACGGTAACTATACGCTGACCGTTTCCGCGGTTGAACTCGTCGCCATAGCGATAACTGCCGAACCTTCGAAAACATATTACGAATACGGCGACGGTTTCGATAATACCGGAATGGAAGTCACCGCTTATTATAACGACGGTAATTCCGAAGCCGTCGTCGATTATACCGTAAGTCCTGAGGTATTCACGACTTTGGGCGAAGCGACTGTCACCGTGGCATACGGCGGAATGAGCGCGGTAACGACGATCAACGTGGCGCAAAGACAGTTAAGCGTTATCGATATAGAAGCGGTAGATCGCGCTTACGACGGTACCACCGTTGTCGAGGTGCGCGGCGTACTCGATTCCGTTGTGGAAGGCGACGACGTGACCTTGGTGTTGTACGGCGCTATTGACGATAAGAACGTAGGCGCGGACAAGACGGTATACGTAAGCGGAGAACTCGTCGGCGCGGACAAAGATTATTACGTTTTGTCCGAACCCGCAAACGCCACGGTCACGGTTTACGCAAGAGAAGTCGAAGCGCTCTGGAGCAATACCGAGCTCAAATACAACGGCGCGCCGCAATCGCCGTCAGCCTCCGTCGAAACCGGAATCGAGGGCGAAACGCTCACACTGTCGGTAAACGGAGAGGGAACTACGTTCGGCAGTTATACCGCGACCGCGACGATCGACCCCGCCGATCCGAATTACGTTCTTACAGGCGCAACAATAACGTTCGATATAGTCAGAGCGGACGGGATTATCGATATTTCGGGAGTGCAGACCGTGTACACTTACACCGGAGAAGAACAGACCGTAAGCGGCGCCGTACTCAATCACGGCGAAACGGAGCTCGTATATTCCTTGAATACTTTCGTAACAGTGGCGGAAGGTAACGGAATGGTCGTTACTGTGAGCGCCGCTGAAACCGAAAACTACCTGGCGGTAAGCATAGACATAGTCATAACCGTCAACAAAGCCGATTACGATATGTCGGGCGTGATTTTCGCGGACGTCGAATTCGTATACGACGGAACGGAAAAAACGCTTACGCTCGGCGGCGAGCTGCCGTACGGCGTGACTTACTCGCTCAGCGAAAATTTCCGCACCGAAGCGGGCGTGACCGAAGTCGTGGCAAGCTTCGCGGGCGACGCGGAGAACTATAACGCCATTCCCGATATGACCGCTACGCTCACCGTTGCAAAAGCCACCTACGATATGTCCGGAATAACATTCGAGGACGCTACTTTCGTTAAGGACGGCACCGCAAAATCCATAGAAATAAGCGGCGAATTGCCAGCAGGAGTAAGCGTGGAATATATAGGTAACGGGCAAAGCGAAGAAGGCGTTTATACCGTAACTGCGGTATTTACGGGCGACGTAAATTATAACGATATAGCGCCGATGACCGCAATCATAACCGTCAACAGCATTCAGATTTCTCATACCGACGACGATACCGCAATCACCGTCGTAGTCATCGACGCACCCGAAGGCGTGCATCCCGAAACGGCGCTTATCGTAACCCCCGCGAGGGCTTCTTACTTCGAAGAAGCGATAGGAAGCGACGAACGTGTGACGGCGGCTTACGATATTTCGTTGCAGAAAGACGGCGAAGCGGTCGCAACCGAAGGTATGCTGACGGTGCGTTTGCTTAAACCCGCTACCGCGAGCGAGAATTTCCGTCTCGTAGCCTTCGACGGCGTAAAGGTAACGGAAATAGAGTACGAGATCGACGGCGATTACGTGGTATTCGAAACCGATAAGCTTGCGGAATACGCTTTCATCGTAAACGATCAGCCGAGCTACACTTTGTTGTTTATCGTGCTCCTGGCGGTGCTCTTCCTTGCGGAAGTACTGTTCATAATCTGGAAGCACGCAAAAATAAGAAGGGACAAGAAGTCGCCTTTCGCGGCGGCGGGCGCTTTCCTTACTTTCGTAGCGCAGAACGAGATAACGTTGCTCGCGGTACTCGGCGTAGCGGTCGCGCTTCTTGCGGCATATATAATTTATCTGTATATTCCGAAGAAAAAAAAGGATGAGGATAGCGAGGACGTAAATCCTCCCTCCGACGGAAGCAAACGCGCGAAACGCGATCCGCGTTCCGACAAAAGGAGAGCGTAAATATCGCCTGCGTTAAACGTTATCGTAAAGTTTATTCAATAATCCGTATCCGCCGTGTGTTCATACGGCGGATATTCGATTAAAATGGGCGAGGTAAGCTTTTTGCTGCGGTTGACATCGCTTGTCGAAGCAATTATAATTTTTTGTAGTATCGAACGGAGAAAGTGCTTAATGTCGAGATGTACGAAAAATATCGATTACGAAAAGGCATACGTACTGCAGAACAGGTGGAAGATCGCAGGAAACCGCTTGATCTGTTACGGTATAAGGAAAGCGCCGTACACTTTCGATAATTCCTTAAGGATTTCGCACGGCACGCGGAAAAAGCTCGCCCGGCTCGACGGCGTAGTAAGTTTAGGCAGCGTAGGCGCGACAACCGGGCTGAGAAGCCTCATTCGTAAGGGCGTCGTGGTGCCGAAAGAAGAATATAAACGCAACAAAGAAAGTCTTGAAGAAGCGAAATTTTGCGTAAATTGTACGGCTAACGATTATATGATACCGGGGCTCGAACTCGACGAAAACGGTCTGTGCCCGATGTGCGCAATGAAGGAGCGGCTGAAAGGGCTTAAGGCGCTAATGCCCGTTAAAAACCGCTTTCCGCGCAATAAGCGCGGCGAGTATGACGTCGCTCTGTTCTATACCGGCGGCAAGGATTCCTCGTATCTCATGTATTACCTGAGCGAGGTGCTTGGTTTAAGAGTGCTTGCGCTTTGCTGGGAAACGGAATATATATCGCCCAATGCCGCCAAAAGCATAGAAAACGCCCGTAAATCAGTCAAAAACGCAGATATTATCGTCAAAAAAGTCGATAAAGAAATAATGCGGCGCATTTACGCCGCGCACTTTGCGCTTGCGGGGAATACTTGCATGTGTCCCGCGCTCGCTTACGTTCTGTTTTATCCTCTCCTGACCGAAAAAAAGGTTCCGTATCTTGTGCTGGGGAACGAGCCTTCTCAGATGTACAATCTCATTTTTAACAACATCTCACCGGTCGCGGCGTTCAGACCGTGGGTGCAGAACCTCGGCAGGGCTTGCATGAATTT
>JADINF010000091.1 GCA_017694145.1 Candidatus Stercoripulliclostridium pullicola | reverse complement strand
CCATATACCTTTGGTCACATACTCTTGTATGTTCCCGTCGGAACTTTGAGCGAAATCATCGCAAAATCTTTGCCGCGGAGCTGCCACAGGTCGCTATATGTTTGATATCGGGGATATGTACCTCGTATCCTATCGGAGTGCAGTACGCAGGGTAGTATAAGGGTACGTTTCTATATACGGACTTGTGCCCGATATAGAATATCGGACATATACGTTTCGGAATGTATATCGCAAATGAATTTGCATATCCCTTCCGCTCCGTATATCGCCGCGCCTCGCGCGGCGCAAGCCCTTGCTTTTGTGTGTATATCGGCTTCTTTTGAAAGCTTTTTATTGCCAAGGTATTCTCAAGTCTTAGAATGTCGGGGAGATATTTTAGGTCGCTGTATGTTTTAAGTCGGGGATATGTACCTCGTATCCTGTCAGGAGTGCAGTACGCAGGGTAATATAGGTGTACGTTCCTATATTCGGGCTTGCGCCCGATATTACATATCGGTCATATACGTTTCGGAAAGAATATCGCAAATGAATTTGCATATCCCTTCCGCTCCGTATATCGCCGCGCCACGCGCGGCGCAAGTCCTCACGACAGCGGTTTTTCTTGTTGAAAAACTCAATGCGCTATATATCTATCGTTTATTATTCTTAATTTGTCCACCATATTTAACGAAAAGCCTTCCTAACGTAGTCGGCACCCGAGGGAGATAGATTTTCGCCTGCTTCGAAGCGTAGAAGCGAAGAACTACGGTTTCGTGTCGAGCGACGCTCGCAAGGAAGCAGGCGAAAAGATACTCCCGCAGGGTGGTTAATATCACACTTATTTTAGATAACAAATTATTTTTATATTCTTGACGGGGATTTCCTCTTGCGATACGGAGTCGTAATAGCTTTCGTTTATCAGAATTTCTATCATCGCCTGCGTGCCGTCCTGCCCGTAATAATCATACCGTTTATAACTTCCGTCTTCAGATTGGTCATTTAAGCGGTATTCTCCGTCCGTCGTTATTTCGGGAGCGGTCACGTTCTCGCCGTAGTACACGACGGAGCCGAACGTCTCGAAGGCGCTTGCGCTGAAAGAGTCAAATCCCGTTGCGCTTACGTTGAAGTCGTAGCCGAGGTATTCCTCTTTCCACTCCGCGGCGGAGTACTTCTTATCGCTATGCACATAGCTTGCGAGATCCGGCGCGTCCGCGATTGTCGCTCCGTTGTCAAACGCCCTTATCTCGTCAACGTAACATACCCTTTCTCCGGTGTATTCGTCATAATAACTTCTTTCCGTTTTCAGATATATACCCGTTAAATCATCGACGTAATATTTGACGTCGTAAACGAGTCCTCTTTCGATGTGCTTACCTTCGTATACCGTGCAATCTCTGCCTGCTACCGAAGCGTTTCCGGTGCGGCTGTAGCGCTCGACGTTACTTAGATCCTTTATGCTTCTCAAAAGCGACGGCATGCGCGTATTGAGATAGTCTTTCAGGTCTACGATATCGTTCCTCTCCTTTTCCGCATACATGGTCTTGAGGGTGCCGAATTCGATGAAATAATAGTATCTTTCGATCCCTTCCGTAGTCGCTTTGTAGTACGTGTTTCCGTCGAAAAGGAGCCCGCCGTCCAGGGTGAACGTCTCCTCTTGCTCCATATAGTGTTTCTCTCCGCCATCGTCGGGCGTGCGCGACTCGGTATAGATTATAGTGTACTCTCCGTCGCCCAACGTTCCCGCTATATCGTGACTGCCGAGCGAAGGCTCGAATTCGTCGCCGAAATAAGAGTATATGCCGTTAGGAAGCACTCCTTCGATTATCGTCATATAGCCGCCGGTATACATTGCGTATACGCAATAGTCCTCGCCGTCGGTCATAAGGAAATATACGTATTGTTCGCCTTCGGCGCCTAAATAATAATCCACTTCTACGAGTCCCGCTGCGTCGAGCTCGTTTTTCCAGGCGATGACGTCGGCTTCCGGAGCGTCGTACACTTGATATATGAAGCAGGGTTCGAGATATTTCTCGAGGCGGGTGTCCGAATCGTGATTGCCGACGAGATATTTTTTGCCCGCGCCTTTATACATCGGCGTTGTGCCGTCCGCGCCTTTGCCGTCGTCGCTTACCTGCGTGAATTCCGTTATCTCGAATATCGTCTTGCCGTATTCGACGACTTTGAACGCGAGCGCGTATTCGTCACTATAGTAAATTACGCTTTCGCCGTTCTCGTATACGTCTACGGTAACGCCGCAAATTACGGCGCTTCCGTTTTTACCGTAATCCTTGTCGGGAGAGTAACTGAATATCGCGTACTCCGAGATCCTCTCTACGAACTCCGACAACGTATATGTCGTTTCCTCGCCGTAAGCGCTCTTTGCAACAATGCAGTCCAAGCCCCTTACTTCGTATATTACGGTTATCTCCCCGCTAAAAGCGTTACTCCCGATAAATACCGTTTCGTTACCGATCTTAGAGGCAAATTTGCGCTCCGACTCTTGTCCGGAAAACTCCGTAAGGTTGTAATAGAATTGCAGGGACTTGTCGGAAAAGAAGAATTCGGGCACCCTAATCTCCTCGATCGAGAACTCAAATCTAACGGCTTCCGCAAGCCCGTCGAACTCCGCTCTGTAAACGCGCATAGTGACTTCACAAGTGGCGTTTACTCCGAAAACGTATACGCCTTCGTAAATTTCTTCCGCTCCGCTCGCGATAAGTTTATCGCGGTAAGCTCCGAGTTCTGCGTCGCTCACACCCGCGGCGAACAGCGCGCACGCTTCGTAATCCGTGTACGTGTCCGTTTCCTCGTCCCAATAGCTGTCGAAATAATAGCTTACGTAATACCCGCTTGCGCCGTCTATGGCGGGGATAGCGGGCATGGGATCAACGCCGGTAAGAACTTTTTCGAGCGGCATATCATTTTCGAGCTCGTATTCGTCGGGAAGCGCCGCGTATTCCTCCAGTCCGTCGGTACTGTCGCTTATCGAGCTTACGAGGACCTTCTCCTCTCTGTTCTCGGTAACGTATTCGTAGCCGAACGCCACGTTATTCGTTTTCTCCACCCAGAAGGTCATCGTCAAGGTCGTTTCGACGTATTCGCCGCCGTTATCGAGCATCATTTCGACCTGACCCTCTTTCTTTTCGAGAGTATATCCGCCTACGTTCTGCTCTTCTCCCGTAGATGTGACGTTTTTCGCGCTTGCATAATAATTCTGCGCGCTCCAAAGCCACGCATAAGTAAGGAAATTCCTTATAAGATAAATTTTTTCTCCGTCGAGAGGCGCTTTATTCCTTCCGTTGTTGACCATGCGGTATGCCATACCGTCGGCTCTTAAGAAAAGCATGCCGTCGATAGCGCTGTCATCGGTAAGGATAACTCCGCATTCGTTATCGTATATCAGCGTTTCGGTATAAACTTCTTCGACTACGCCGTATTCCTTATGTATTTCTCCCGTGACCTCGTCCTTTACTTCGAAATAGTCTTTGCGCTTTACGGTGACGTCGGCTTTTATCGTGCCCGAGCCGATAATATCTACAAACTGTTTGCCGCCTTCGGCTATCTCGCGCGCGGTGGCGTTATAGACCGACAGGGAAATAAACGGTTTCAACTCTGCGGAAGAGCCGTCCTGCGGCACGTCTTTACCTAAATACAGATCGGCATAATAAAGCTCGTTGCCTCTTACCGCTACATACGTGGCGCTCTTTTCACCGTCGCCGTAATCGTTTTCCGTATCGAGCACATATCCTGCATTCCGTAAAACATTCGCCACGGTATCGTAATAGCTCGCCTGTACGTCCGTCAGCTGTATATCCACGCTCGGCACCCTGCCCATTCTGTCGGCTTCGTCGATCGCCGCGACGGTAAGCCTAGAGCCTTCCGGTTGAGTCAGCGCGCCGAGACCGAACTCGATAAGCTTCTCCTCCGGCCATACGTAGACTTTTTCTTCGTATTTCGTTTTATAGTATATAAAGGTATATACTCCCTCTTTTTCTATGACGATAAGCGCCTGTTTGTCCGCGCTCTCGTAATATTCGAAATTATATTCGCCCATTACGCCTTTCTCGACGAAAATAAACCCTGCCGTAACGCAATCTTCGAGATAGCTCTTGACCGAGCCGCCGGTTTCGTCCTCGGCTTGAAACACCTTGTATTCCTCCGCCATGTCGAGCGCTTCCTTGAGCCCGCTCGTTTCCATTCCTTCCGAACTCTCTATGTCGTCTATGACCCTGTCGGCTTCTTCGCGGGTAATATCCGTTTTCTGCCCCGAAAATTCAGGAAGAACAACCGTCTTGCCGCTTTCGTCATTGCTCGCCGGCGGCTCTTCTCCGTTCGTGCAAGCCGCTAAAATAAGCAATACCGACATACATAAAATAATCGTTGCGAATATAAATTTCTTTTTCATTCTGCACCTCTTAAAATATAGTAATCAACCACGCCTCTTTTGTCAAACATATATTAACAATAATATATACGCGCGGCGCGCGCGAGTAAAAAATAAGTCGTTTTCTGTCCGCTAATGTTTTCGATTGCCGTTTACGGTATTCGGTTCACAAAAAAACGCTCCGTAAAAGGAGCGTTTTTTGTCTCGGGTTTTATTTTGCGTTAGTCCGCTTTGTAGGGCAGCAGCGCCATGAAACGGGCGCGTTTGATTGCCTGCGAAAGGGCGCGTTGGTGCTTGACGCATACGCCGCTCATTCTGCGAGGAAGGATCTTGCCCTTCTCGGTGATGTAACGGGTGCGCTTCTCGCCGTCCTTAAAACTGCGTTCGGAAGACTTCTCCATCTCCTTGGCGAGCGCGATATAATCGATCTCGTCCACTTTGTTCACGCAGAAAGGACATACTTTCTTCTTCGGGGGGCGCTTGCCGCCCAGAGGTCTCGCTTTTACTCCTTCTTTCATTGCCATATTTCGATTTCTCCTTTATTCGTTGTCAGAACGGAAGATCGTCGTCGCTCACTTCTACGGGACGAGCGTCTTCCATGCGCGGTTTCCTCTGCGAAGCTACCTCGGGAATGTCCGGAAGCGAGTCGCGTTCGTCGTCGTTTCTCGTGGACAGGAACTGAACCTCGTCGGCTATTATCTCGGTCACATACCTTTTGACGCCGTCTCTGTCGTCGTACGTCCTGGTCTGTACGGACCCGCAGATGCCTACCTTGCTTCCTTTCTTAAGGTGCTTAGCGCAGTTTTCCGCCTGGTTGCGCCAACATACCACGGGCAGAAAATCGGTCTGGCGGGAACCGTCGCTGCTGCTGTAGGAACGGTTGACCGCTACCGTGAATCTGCATACGCATATATTGCTCGCGGTGTACTGCTGTTCGGGATCTTTGGTAAGATTGCCTATAAGAATAACTTTGTTCATCGTCCTTCCCCCTCGCCGTTACGCTTGCTTGGTGATGAGCTGACGGACAATATTCTCGTTAATTCTCATCTGTCTGTCGACTTCCTGCGGCACGGTGGGTTCTGCTTCGAAAAGCATTCTCACATAGTAGCCTTCGGTCTTGTAATTGATAGGATACGCATATTTGCGAGTACCCCATTTGTCGACCGTGGTTACCGTTCCGCCAAGGCTTGCGATAAGGTCGGTGAATTTCGTCACGACCGCTTCTTTCGCCTCGTCGTCAATACCGTTCTCGATGATGAAAAGCAACTGGTATTTAGTCATTGTCTATACCTCCTTCTGGACTTATGGCTCCCGCGGGAGCAAGGATACGCCGGAGCGAGCTCCGACGAAATGCTTGATTATTATATATATAAAAAAAAGAAATGTAAAGCAATTTCTCGAATTTTTATAAATTTTTTGCGCTAAGCGCTTGCATGCCGCAATATATTGTGGTATAATCCTCGTAGATACCCCCTGGGGGTATACCGAAGCGGCGTAAGACCCATGCGGAAAGGAGAATACGGAAATGAACGAAGCCTGCGTAAACAAACACGAATACAACGCCGACGTGATCAAACGCCTGAAAAGGATAGAAGGTCAGATAAAAGGCATCGTCAATATGGTCGAGGACGGCGCCGACTGCGACGCGGTGCTCACGCAGATGCTCGCCGCGAAGGGCGCGCTCAAGACGGTGGGCAACATCGTTATCAAGGATCACCTTACGCACTGCGTCAAGGAAAGCATCGAACGCGGCGAATCGGACGTGATGGAAGCATTCAGCTCGATAATAGAAAAATTCATCAACTGAAAGACGGCGTTATCGCCGACTTCCATCTGAGCGGAAGCCCCTCTTGCGCATTCCCTCGTTACGCACCTTGAATACGAAATCCCGACAAACGCCCGACGGCGATAGGAAAGCAGCTACGCATACGAATATGCGTTACGGGCTCTCGCCTACGCACAAACGGTAACCGAAATCCCGTTTATATAGTGTTTGCCGCCGTGATCGCATGACCGCCCCCGTCGCCTACGCCTCAAATACGCATTGCCTTACATACACATATACCCTACCTCGGTACGGTATGCGGCGAGAGAGTGCGGAAGCGACCGTTTCCGACGACAAGCGGAGCGTACGAAGGGATGCCGAAAACGATTACGGACGTTATCGCGATGGCTTATATATGCCGCAAGTAAGTCGACGAACCTTCCGGCGGTAAATAAAAGTCGCAATAGCGCGGAAATTCCGCTTTCGGCGTGAAGCGAACGTAACAATAACATAAAGTAAATAAAATTCCGAAATTATTACGGAGGATATATGAAAGTGAAAGACGATTTGAGCCTCGAGCGCGATAAGCTCGGAACCGGCAACCTTTGCGGCGACCGCGACAACGCTTCCCGCGAGTGTAGTAAAAGTGCGGAACGCATTGAAGGGACTACGCACTGTAAGCACGCGCACGGCGACGGGCACGAACACGGCGAAGGCGATTGCGGACACGACCACGAGCACGACCACGAATGCGGTTGCGACGGACATGAGCATAGCCACAAGCACGAGAAAGGCGATAGTTGCGGTTGCGGACACGACCACGAGCACGACCACGAATGCGGTTGCGGCGGACATGAGCATAGCCACAAGCATGAGAAAGGCGATAGTTGCGGTTGCGGGCACGACCACGAGGAAGGAGAAAGTTGCGGGTGCGGCATAGATCACAACCGCTCCGCCGAAACAGATTATAAGAAGGAAGTCAGGGAACAGATAATACTTATTCTGGTTTCGCTCCCCTTCCTTGTTGCCTCCTATCTTCTTGCGCATTTCGACGTGTACGCTCCCCTGCCGCTCGCGGCGATAGCCGATCCCGCATGGATAGCGGTAGTTATCTGCGGGCTGCCGATATTCCGCGGCGCTTTCAAAAACCTTAGAAAAGGTAAAATAACTTCCGCTTTGCTGATAAGCATAGCGATGACGGCGAGCCTTATCATGGGCGTGCTGACAGCCGCGGGCGTTATCGGCGAAACGGGACACACCGACTCTTACTTCTTCGCGGCGGGCGAGATAGCGTTCATAATGGCGATAGGCGAACTGGTGGAAACGGTTACTTCCGGGAAATCGCGCTCCGCGGTAGCGGATCTCATCGCAATGCGCCCCACTCGCGCGACGGTCATAACCGACGAAGGCTTTAAGGAAAAAGAGGTGAGCGACATCGAAGCGGGCGAACGGGTACTCGCGCGCCCCGGCGAAATAATCGCCGTGGACGGCGTTGTCGTAAAAGGCTCGGGAAGCGTGGACACCTCGAGCATAACGGGCGAATTCGTACCCGCGGAAGCCTCCGAAGGCTTCGCGGTGTATGCGGGGACCAGAAACCTCGAAAGCGCGCTCGAAATAGAAGTCACGCACAAGAGCAACGAAACCACTCTCACCAAATTAATAGAATACGTCAGAAAAGCGGAAAAGAACAAAGCTCCTATCGTGCGACTTGCCGACAAATGGGCGAGTTATTTCGTGCCCGCTACATGCACGCTCAGCGTGATAGTGTTTTTCCTCACGCTTTTCGCGGCGAAAGCGGGCGTGGTCGAAGCTATCTCGCGCGCCATAACGATACTCGTCGTAGTGTGTCCCTGCGCGCTTACGCTGGCAACGCCGATAGCGGTAGCCGCGGGCATAGGCAACGCAAGCCGCAAAGGTATACTCATAAAAAGCGGCACCGCAATGGAGGCTCTCGCCAAAGTGAACGTGCTCGCCACCGACAAGACCGGAACTCTCACCGAAGGCAAACTCGCAGTCGACAAGGTATACCCCGAGGGCATAAGCGAAACGGAGCTTACGGAATACGCGGCTGCCGCCGAAGCGAAAAGCGAGCACCCGATAGCGCGCGCCATATGCGCCGCGAACAAGGGAAGAACGCTCCCCTCGGAAAACACCGTTGCGGAGGTCGGAAAAGGCGTCGGCGCCGTCGTGGAGGGTAAAGAAGTCGCCGTCAAAAAGCTCGACGAACTCAAAGAGCTTATGCCCGCGAAGCTATACGAACGGCTTGCCTCGCTCGGCGCCACAGTCGTGGGGGTCACTATAGACGGAGAATATAAAGGCGCGATAGCGGTTACCGATACGGTGAGAGAGGGAGCCGCAACGATGGTTTCGGAGCTCAAGTCGATGGGAATAACCACTATCATGCTGACGGGCGACAACGCGCGTCACGCAGGAAAGATCGCCGCTCTCACCGGCATTTCCGACGTCAGGGCGAACCTTCTGCCCGAAGAAAAGGTCAAAGCCGTGGAGTCCCTCAAAGCGGAAGGGAAAAAGGTGCTCATGGCAGGCGACGGCGTGAACGACGCGCCCTCTCTCGCCGTGGCGGACGCGAGCGTCACGATGGGCGCAATGGGCTCTTCCGTCGCTATAGAAACCGCCGACGTCGCGCTGATGTCGGACGACGTGAGGAAGCTCCCCTACCTTCTCAAGCTCGCCCGTCGCACCCTCCGGACGATATACGTAAACCTTACCGTATCGCTTGCGATAAGCGTTTCGTCGGTATTCCTTTCCGCATTCGGCATACTGAACGCGGTGACGGGCGCTCTCGTACACAACGCTTCGAGCGTAATAGTATGTA
>JADINF010000014.1 GCA_017694145.1 Candidatus Stercoripulliclostridium pullicola | reverse complement strand
TACGAAAAATCCTGTTAATACGGAATGTGTGCCTGGCGGATCCAGCGGAGGAAGCGCTGCGGCGGTTGCTGCCGGCTTTGCACCATATACTCTTGGCTCCGACACGGGCGGCTCAATACGTCAGCCGGCGGCGTTCTGCGGAGTTGTGGGGCTCAAGCCCACCTACGGCGCGGTAAGCCGTTACGGGCTCATCGCATACGGCTCTTCTCTCGACCAGATAGGACCGATCGCCGCTTCCGTGGAGGACGCCGCGATAGTTTTCGACGCCGTCAAGGGCGCGGATAAGCGCGACCATACTTCTTCGGGAGGTACGGAGCCCGTGGCGGACAAGCTCGACGGCAACGTCAAAGGTCTGCGCATAGGCGTAGCGGAAGAATATTTCGACGGTATTTCTTCGGAAACCCTTTCCGCCGTGCGTAAAGCTATCGACTTCTACGCCGAAGCGGGCGCGGAGATAGTGAAGGTCTCCCTTCCCATGCTCAAGGACGCCCTTCCCGTTTATTATATAATCGCATGCGCCGAAGCGAGCAGTAACCTCGGCAGATACGACGGTATCCGTTACGGCTACCGCGCCGCGCATTACGACGACGTCAACGACATGATCATGCGCACGAGAAGCGAAGGCTTCGGCAGAGAGGTCAAGCGCCGCATAATGCTGGGCACTTACGTATTGAGCTCCGGTTATTTCGACGCTTACTATAAGAAAGCCCTCAGACTGCGCGAAAGCATAGTTTCCGCTTTCGCGGATATTTTCGGTAAATGCGACGTGCTCATAGCTCCCGTTGCGCCCACTACCGCTTTCCCGCTGAACTACACCGCCGACAACATGATCGAAACGTATATGTCGGATATATGCACCGTCCCCGTCAACATCGCGGGACTGCCCGCCGTTTCTCTCCCCTGCGGCAAAGACGGCAAAGGTCTTCCCGTAGGAATGCAGATAATCGGTAAAAAATTCGACGAGCTCACCGTTTTGCGCGCCGCCGAAGCTTTCGAGCGCGCGGCACTCGTCGACGTAACTCTCGATATGGGGGTGACAATATGAAAAGCGACTACAAACTCGTAATAGGACTGGAAACTCACGTCGAGTTACAGACCAAGTCCAAGATATTCTGCTCCTGTCCCACCGCATTCGGCGCGGAGCCGAACACCCATTGTTGCCCGGTGTGCACGGGAGAGCCGGGAAGCCTTCCCATACTGAATAAGCAAGTGCTCGCTTACGCCATCCGCGCGGGGCTAGCGACAAACTGCAAAATCAGCAAAATAACCCACATGGACCGCAAGAACTACGTCTATCCCGACCTTCCGAAGGCATATCAGATCTCGCAGTTCGACGAGCCTATATGCGTGGGCGGCTACGTTGAGCTCGCGAGCGGCAAGCGCATAAGGATAAACCATATCCACGTCGAAGAAGACGCGGGAAAGCTCGTACACGAGGACGGCTATACTTATATCGACTATAACCGCGGCGGCGTGCCGCTCATCGAGATAGTGTCCGAACCCGACATTACGGACATAGCCGAAGCGCGCGAGTATATGGAGAAGCTTCAGATAACCATGCGCCATATCGGCGTATCCGACTGCAAGATGCAGGAAGGCAGCATGCGTTGCGACGTCAACATCTCGGTGCATAAGGAAGGCGAGCCTTTCGGCACGCGCACGGAGATCAAGAATATGAACTCGCTCTCCTTCATGGAGAAAGCGCTTGCCTACGAATACGCGCGTCAATGCGACGTACTGGACAGCGGAGAAAAGGTCGTTCAGGAAACCCGACGCTACAACGAGGGTTCCCAAACCACCGAAAGCATGCGCAGTAAAGAGGACGCGCAGGACTACAGGTATTTCCCCGAGCCGGACATACTGACGGTAGAGGTATCCGACGAATTCGTGGAGGCGATACGCGCGTCGATGCCGGAACTTCCCGACGCGCTCAAGAAGCGTTACGTAGAAGAATACGGGCTCGGCGTGACGGAAGCCGACCTTATCGTCAAATACAAGAGGATAGCCGACTTTTTCAACGCCTGCGCACGCGAAGGAAACCCGAAGCTTGCCGCAAACCTGATACTCGGACAGATATTCCGCGGCATGCAGACGGAGGAAGAAAAAGAAGCTTTCGAATTGAAAATAACGCCCTCTCAACTCGCGGCACTCGTAAAGCTGCAGGACGAAGGCAAGATCAACGCGCAGATAGCGCGCCAGACTTTGCAGAAGATGCTTACGGAAGGCAAGGACGCCACTGCGTATCTGACCGCAGAAGATCTTGCGGGCGTGGACGACGGCGCTATAGACAAGCTGTGCGCCGAAGCCGTAGCTAACAATGCGCGCGCCGTAAACGACTACAGAAACGGTAAAGCGCAGGCTATCAAAGCGCTCGTCGGATACGTGATGAAAGCCACGCGCGGCAAAGCGGACGCCGCCGCGGTGGAACGGAAACTCGTTGCGCTTATAGGAGGCTGATATGGATTATTCAGACAAAGCCGAGGAACTGTTCCGCTCGGGGCTTTCCTGCGCACAGGCGGTATCTATGGCGCTCGCGCCTAAAGTGGGACTCGACGAAAACACGTT
>JADINF010000090.1 GCA_017694145.1 Candidatus Stercoripulliclostridium pullicola | reverse complement strand
TTCAGACCCTCCCTTTCGGTATTTTTGTAAGTAATAATAAGAATTCTATCGCCTTTGAATAACTCTTCCGAATTAGCGTCGAAACTGTCGCGAATACAAAGCAACGCGGTTTCCGTAAACGGAGCGGCATTTACGGCGTCGTTATTACGTTCGTAACCGAATGCCGGAAGATCGAGACTTTCTGCGAACCTGCTGAAATTTCTTTTTTCGCGAACCGCACAATCGCCGTATTCTTCACGAATCACCGCAACCGGCGAGCCGCCCGAAACGACGCTTATAACCGCGCACCTACGCAACGCGTCGGAAGCATTGTTGTCCCATCTGCTTATAATATCGCTGAAATAGCGCGTGCGCCTGCCTTTTTCGTAACATTCGCATTCGAGAGAAGATTTGCCGTGCGAATAGCGTATGACGTCCCTGCTGTCCGATATTACCGCCTTGGCACTCAGGGATAACAGTTCCTTCATAGTACGCGGCGCGTTTCCTACAGGGTTGAATTCTTTACGGAGTTTGTCGTAAAGTTTTAACGCCTTGAGCACGTGAGGATTGTCTGTAACGAGTTCGATTTGCGATATCTCTCTGTCGAGATATCCTTTTCCGGAGGACCAGTAAGCGTCTACTATTTTGAGCGCAAGGACCGTAGGCGCGTTTACGCCGGCAAAATATTTACGCAGATTCCGTAAAGATTTCGCAGACATGCGTAGCTTCAGTTCGCGCTTAAGCTTGGAAAGCGCACTCTCGCTCATATGCTGAAAGCCGTTTAATCTCTTGTTTTCCGCATATTCCGAAAAGTCCGTTGCTTCGGACTTTTCGTTGACAGACTCACGTTGTTTTTTAGATGCGAACGGGATCATATAGCGAATATAGACTCCTCAAAGACGTCCGCATACGCCATATCGGCTTTATATTCGTCGAGTAAAGCGGCGCTGACTCTCAGAGCCGCCGACGAAGATATTCCGTAGAAAGCTTCGGGTGCGGCTGCGACCTTGGACGCGCCTTCGAATCTGAACGTATTGAGCCCGAACGCGCCTTCAAACGCTCTTTCGCCTATATATTCGAGATCGGAATTCAATGCAACCGTAACGGAAACGAGTTCTGTGCTGTCCGCGAACGCACCCGCCGCGATCGCGACGAATTCGTCTTCGAGTACCAACGCGATATCGTCGCCGACATAGGAAACGAGTACTTTTCCGACGCTTACGTATCTGCCGTCCGCCGATACCGTCAAAGCGCCGATTACGTCTTCGAACGCGGCATAACCTACTACGCGCAGTCCGTTGCCGCCGGAAATATTTTCGAGTTTATAGCAGTCGCGGAAGGTATACTCGCCTATTTCGCCGAGCGAATCGGGTAACGTTACACTGAGCAGGCTCTCGCAACCGTCGAAAGCGTAAGAGCCTATCTTCGTAAGCTCCGAGGCATCTCCTGCCGAAAATTCGACAAGCGAAGCGCAATAAGCGAACGCCCCGCCTTTTATTTCCGTCACGCTGTCGGGAAGGACGTACGCGGTCGCATATGCGTAAGCGGGAGCCAATCTGTACAGTACGGAGAGATCCGCGGAGTACAGAGCGCCGTTCTCGAAAACGAAAGCGGAAGAATCGCCTAATTCGAACGTTTCCAGAGCAAAGAAAGCGGCGAAGGCGTTGTCGCCTATGTCGGTAACGCTATCGGACAAGCTGACCGACGTAACGAAAACGGTCTTGCTGAGATCGGAGAATGCGTTATCCGCTATTGCGGTAACAGGCGCTCCGTTGTAATTTTCCGGTATTCTGACGTCTATGTAAGAGTATTCCGCGGCTGCAGGACGGAAACCGGTGACGGTATACGAAACCACGGTCGTGCCGTCGACGCCGTAGACAGGCGTATATATCAGTCCGTCGGTACCGCGCAGACGGTCTATCCACCTCGCATAGAATACGGTGTCCTCCTTAAAGTCATAGTAACCGCTTGAAAAATCGACTTTCAGAGTCGCGAATTCGGGATCGGTATACCAACCGTCGAAAACGAAGTCGGAGGATACCGTTTCGTCGGTATATACTGGGGCGTTTCCCGATATTGCTGCGGATACTGCGTCAAGCTCGTTCATAATATATTGATTGCCGTGGCTGAACACGTAGGATCCGACAGAAGTAAATTCGTTAACGTAACCCGTTTCCGCAGTTCCGCCAACGCTCGTCATGTTCATAAAAGTAACATTGTATTTTTTGGATTCGAGCATAGGATAAAACGCTCTGTCGTATAACGGATCCGCATTATATTCGTGGAAATCGTCAATCTGTATACCGGTCGTACCGATAGTGGCGAAAAGATAGATATCCCATATACCTTCGTCGTCAAGGCTCCACGAACCGCCCGAAACGCTCGGCGCGACTCCCTGAACCGTGGCGTTGCAGATATAGAACGAGCCGTTATAATACACGTAATTGCCGGCGGAATATGTGGCGGAAGGATCGTATACGCTGAATTTATCTGGATTGCGGGTACGCCAACCTATTATCTCGTAGCCTGCGTTTTCGGAAGATTCGTCGAAGATTATCTCCGGCGGGATGACGAAAGCGCCGCGCATCACTTCTTTTTCTTCGGAAATGACGTCGCTACCGTTGTCCACCCGGAATACCACCGTATAAGGTAACTCTACCGGTTTTGCGTAGAACGAAACGGCGCCTTTGACGTACTGCGGGAAGGATACGAGCTTACTGACGTCCAGACTGCGATTGGAATACCATTCTACGGAATAATACTTTTCGGGATAATATCCCGCTATTTCGTTATACAATTCTTCGGGCACGCTCTCGATCGTGTATCCGTACGGGAATACATAAGTTTTGACGGTGTCTTCGCCGCTACCGGGAGCCGTGTAATAGAATTTGATTTCGTAAGGTATAGGAGTATATCTGACGCATACGTTCACGTCGTCGTACATAACGAGCGATGCGATATCCGTTTCCACCAGAGAACTGCCTTGCAGCGTCATCCATACACCCGTATGCCCCTCTTTTTCGGGTATTGCGGGCGGGGCTTCGATGGTTTTACCGTATTCGGCGGTACGCACTATCTGCCTGTTATTGGTGTCCGTAATGGGCGTGGTGAAATTCTCGTCATAGTAGAAATACATGGTATACGTGTTCGCTTCGTATACGGCAAGAATTATCATATCCTTCGTCGCCCTGGAATACACAGGCTCTTTGCCCGTAGCGGTGTCTATCCAAGAGCCTTCCGAGCCCGGCACTTCGTCTATTTCCGGGACAGGATCCATGCCGGAAGTAAGTAACGTATTGTATGCCACTTCCGCAACGTAACACCATCCGCTCAAATAGTTGCCGTTATAGATCGTAACGTTTAATTTGTACTCCACGGGAACGCCGTAAACGACGGTATTTTCGTCCCATTCTTCGGAAATGTACGTGAGCGTGATGATTTTGACTTCATAGTACAGTCTGACGACCAAATCGGAAGTTACTTCAACGGATTTATCCTCAGCGTCCGCGGGAATGAATTTCGTCGTAGCTGCGTCGAACGTTTCATCCGCGCCGAGAACGTAATATCCCTTGAATTCGTAACCTGTTTTTTCGGGCGCAGAAATAAGCTGAACGGAGTTACCGTGTTCGATGCCGTCCGATTTGGATACCTGCCCGTCGTAGCGTGTTTCGAGATAGCTGTCGTAACGAACGGAATATTTGCGCTGATCCGACCATTTCGCATAAAAAACAATATCTCGCGTAACGGTATACGGCGCAACCACTTTCGCTCCCGTGAAATTGTCGCTTACGTACCAACCGACGAAATCGTAACCCGCCCTTACGGGTTGCTCGAGTACGCCGATATGACCGTCGGCGTATTCTATTTTATAGAGGGTGTTACCGTCCGCATCCGTTTCCGTGGTAATGCCGGAACCGCTGAAACCGCCTTTACCGGCATTGTAAGTAACGGTATAATAGACGACTTCGACTTTCGGAACGATCTTCATAGTTATGTAAAGCCTTGCGCCCTGATAAATTATCGTGACGGTATTCGTACCGGCTTCGGCGACTTTGGCTTTATCATCGGCGGATATCATGCTTTCTGTGACTTTGACGTTATCGACCACGCTGCCGTTAGCGTCGTACACGAAAAACGAGAACGCCGACCAATCTATATCGCCTTGAGTGAACACGTAAGCGTCAGCGGCAGCGTCGTAATACGCTGCGGAAGTATTCGGATTGAGCTCCAGGGTATACTCGCTCTCATTTTCGTTTGTACAACCGACTATAACGGCGGCAATAAGCGCGATCGAAATGATGAGGAATATTAATTTGGACTTTCGCATAGCAGTAATTCCGTCAATTTATTTTATTAAAAATAATATATCATCCGACGCGAGCTTTGTCAATACGCACATAATTAAATTGTGCGCTCGCGCATATGCTTGCGTGGGACGTGGAAAAAGTGTACAATATCCGCAGCACCTCGCACAAACGCGCAGACTCTATCATTACAAAAAGGAGCAACGCAATGAAACTTAAGATACTGGGCTGTCACGGACCCTATGCCGCAAAACCCGGCGAAGCCACCAGCGGATACCTCGCCACCTTCGGAAACACACGTTTCGTTATGGATCTCGGCGCCGGTACTCTTTCACGACTTCTGAACGAAGTGAAGCCGGACAAGATCGACGGAATATTCCTGTCTCACCTACACTACGACCACACCTCGGACATGCTGACTCTCAAGTACGCACTAGAAAACACCCCCGTCGTCATCGACGTCTACGTCGCCGAGCAAAACACAAATTGGTATCTTGAGCTACTTAATTCAAAAAACTTTAATATAGTACCTATCGCTACAGAAACAGCGTATAAATGCGGAGAATTTACGCTTGAGTTTTATAAAGTCATACACCCTGTAGACAGCTACGCCGTCAAAGTAAAAGGCGACAAAACTTTATTCTATACGGGCGACACAGTGTATTTCGACGGACTCGTAAAAGCGGCGGAGGGCTCCGACGTCATACTGGCGGACTGCGCAAAGCCTGACGATTTCCGCGGACCTCACATGGTGAAGCGCGACGCATTGAAACTTGCTCGCCTAACCGGCGCGAAACTTATCGTCACGCATATAGCGCCCGGCTACGACGCGAAAGCGTTATATTCGGACGTTCAGGGAGCGGAAATAGCGGAAGAAGGGAAAGTCTTTGAAATATAAATTTCCTTCCCGTTTCAACGCGCCGCAGAACTACCGATAAAAAAGTCTTCGAACCGCGGTAAAAACATTGACAAACCCCAACCGCTTTGATATAATAGCATAGCATTCAAAGAACGCTTGCGGGGATATGGCTCAGTTGGTAGAGCGATGCGTTCGCAACGCATAGGTCAGGGGTTCGAATCCCCTTATCTCCACCAGAAGCAAACAAAATCGAACCCGGTTTTGTTTGCTTTTTCTTTTGTCGTTAACGTTATATGCGATAAACGGTAATTTAACGGAGCCGTAATGCAACCGAGTCTTTTTTTGTATAATAAAATTATTTCTGAATAAATTCGACCGAATATTTCTCCATTTTTAAATCATTAAACCCGTTTCAACAGTTTCTGACCAATACTTCCATACGGATCATTGTGTTTCGAGGGTAATTCCCTATCTTATATATGAACTTCGTATCCGGAATAAGCCTTTACGGGCAATATTACATAAACACACTATACTGACAATGAGATAGTACATTATTGTTACCGATCTACAATACTTCCCGTTCTCACCTTACCAACAAACCGATAATTTCTTGCATATTACGCAATAAATCTGCGATATCTTACTAAAATCAAATATACCCCGCACAATATGTGCGGGGTATACGATTACAAATAAAATCTTTCCAAACATTTAATTTTCGCTTATCGATCACACCTTCACGGGAGTGCCGTAGTAAACGTGCATAAAGAGCGCCTTCATCTTCGCGGGGGTTATCGGACGCGGGTTGGAGCCTGTGCAGGCGTCGCCTACCGCGAGCTTCGCTATCTCGTCAATCTTCGCGAGGAATTCCGCTTCGTCGATACCGTACTCTTTAAGCGAGGAAGGTATGTTGAAGTATTTATTCATGTCTCTGATCACGTCGCAAAGCGCGTTCACGAGCGCGGTGCCGGATTTTCCTTTAAGCCCTATCGCTCTAGCTATTTCCGCATAACGCTCTTTTGCTCTCTTGTTTACCGCGTTGTACTGGATAACGTAGGGAAGATACATCGCGTTGGCGCAACCGTGCGGAATGTGTCCCGTGCTGAACGCCGCTCCCGTCTTATGCGCCATGGAATGGGTTATGCCGAGAAGGGCGTTGGAGAACGCCATACCCGCCATACATTGCGCGTAGTGCATGCTCTCCCTAGCTTTCATATCGCCGTCATAGCTCGCTTTAAGCGTAGTATTGATGATCTTGATCGCTTCCATCGCCAGAGGATCGGTGAAAGGTTGCGCCACGGTGGAAACGTACGCTTCGATAGCGTGCGTGAGCGCGTCCATACCGGTATGAGCGGTAAGTTTCTGCGGCATAGTTTCGGCAAGGTCGGGATCCACTATCGCCACGTCGGGAGTAATATTGAAGTCGGCGAGAGGATATTTGACGCCCTTCTGATAATCGGTTATGACCGAGAACGCGGTAACTTCCGTAGCCGTGCCCGAAGTAGAAGGTATCGCGCAGAATTTCGCTTTCGTCCTGAGAGTGGGGAAAGAGAACGGCGTCAGAAGCTTTTTGAAAGTGGTCTTGGGATATTCGTAGAACACCCACATGGCTTTCGCCGCGTCGATGGGCGAGCCGCCGCCGATGGATATTATCCAGTCGGGCTCGAATTCTCTCATCATTTCCGCGCCTTTCATGACGGTTTCCACGGAAGGATCCGGTTCCACGCCTTCGAAAAGCTTAGTTTCGATGCCGGCTTCTTTGAGGTAAGCTATCGCTCTGTCTACGAAGCCGAATCTTTTCATCGAGCCGCCGCCAAGCACCATTACGGCTCTTTTGCCTTTGAGGTTTTTGAGTTCCTCGAGGCTTCCTTTGCCAAAGTACAGATCTCTAGGTAATGTAAATCTTGCCATATAATTCTCCTTTATTCTTTACGCCTTGCGGCGAAATTTTATTTTATCGTTATCGGATATCCTATCCGGATAATACCCTTATGAACCTACGTTTAAGCGCACTTTACCTAAACTTGCACGAATTTTCTGGTGAGCGAAACGTTCCCGTCTGCGTTAATGTCTATGATAAGTCCGCCTACCATATCGTCGTCGTGATAGAATTGTTCTGAGGACTTCACCCCGTAAGCAAGCGTCACTCCTTTATATTCGACTATATAATCGTTGACGTGATCGTGTCCTACGAATACGTGTGTGGTCGCGCCCTTCTCAAGTATCTTACCGAACATACCGGGATTTGCGGTAGCGTTACATTCATCCTCGCGTTTCTCGCCGCTGCCTATCGCCGGATCGAACCCGCTCTGCTCCCAAGCCGCATAGGCGTCGCGATACTCGGGAAACGGTATATGGAAAAACATCATGGATTTTTCATACCCGCTCGCAATAAGTCCGCTTTGCAGCCAATCGTACCACGTGACCTGCGAGGGCGTAAAGCAACCGTATTCCTTCTTGCCGTCATACTCGATATACATATTCGAGTCCATCATTATAAGACTATAGAATGGAACGCCGTCTTTCGTTATATTGACTGCGTAATTGCCTGTGCCGCCGATATTGTAAGGTCCGTTCTCATAAAGGCAATATTCGGAGCCTGAATATATTTCGCCCAAACGGAATTTATCCGCTTTGCCTTCGGCGTCGTGATTTCCGTATACTACCGCCCACGGCTTACCTAAGCCGTCCATAAGTTTTACCAAATGTTTGGTGAAAGAAGCGTTAGCCGGTCCTATCGTACTATCGCCCGTTATAACTATCATATCGGGATCGTTTTCCTTGACGAGCGTTTCCACTAACTTATCCGTTTTCGAGGTGAGATGAGGATAAAAGTAATGGAGATCGGTAAGCTGAAGGATACGGAATCCGTCCTCGCCCGCTTCTACCGTAGGCAAGGAGGAAATATCGAAAGCGCAATATTCCGACCAGTAGTCGGTATCGTTCGGCTCGCCGTGAATCGGAATGAAAAGCCCCATCATA